>JASHTX010000035.1 GCA_030040335.1 Microcaldota archaeon | reverse complement strand
GTCTTCGCCCAGGTTCGATGATGCAGCCCAGTACCTTATCGAGTCCGCTCCGTACTTCGTTATCGCTCCTTCGGCATCAACTATGTTGCCGAGCGACTTGTGCATCGGCTTGCCCTGAGGGTCAAGGCCGTGCCCGTTTATCATCACCTCTGACCACGGCAATTTCTTGGTGTGAAGGTAGCTCTTGACAACAGTGGTGAAGAGCCAGAAAGTGATTATGTCGTGCCCCTGCGGCCTCAGGCTCATAGGATATACATTGTCCATGTACTTCTTGTCTGTCGCCCATCTGGCGTTTATCAGTGGAGTCAGAGACGACGTAGCCCAGGTGTCGAGTATGTCCGTCTCGGGCAGGAAATCGGTAGAGCCGCACTTCTCGCATCCCAGCTTGGGCTTGTCTACAAGCGGGTTGACAGGCAACTGTTCTTTCTCTGCCAGTTTCACCTCGCCGCAGTTCTTGCAGTACCAGACCGGGAACGGTATGCCGAAGAACCTCTGCCTGGATATTCCCCAGTCCCACTGCAGGTTCTGCACCCAGTTGTCGTATCTGTGGTGCATGTAATCGGGGTGCCACTTCAGCTGCCTGCCCAGCTTCAGCAGCTCTTCCTTCAGGTCTAGTATCCTTATGTACCACTGTTCCTTGACTATGAACTCTATCTCATGCTTGCACCGCTCGTGGATCTTCGTGTCGTGGTCTATCTGCTGCTCCTTGGTCACATAGCCCCCTTTCTTCAGATCCTCAACGATCTCCTTCCTTGCTTCCTTAGGTTTCATGCCCTTGTATCTTCCGACAGTCATCCTTCCGGCATCATCGATCACCATCTTCAGTTCAAGGTTGTAAGCCTTGTACCACTCTATGTCTGTCTGGTCACCGAACGTGCAGCACATCACCATTCCGGTCCCCTTCTCGGGATCCACTCGCTGGTCTGCGATTACCTTGACCTCGTTTTCAAAGAGCGGTGCCTTTACTTTTTTCCCTACAAGTTTCGCATATCTTTTGTCATTCGGGTTGACAACGATCGCCACTATCGCAGGAAGAAGCTCTGGCCTGGTGGTCGCTATCTCCACGTCTTTGGAGAACTTTATGTAGACGAAACTCGTCTTCTCTGTCTTGTCCTCTAGTTCCATCTGTGAGACCGCTGTCTTGTCCTTCGGGCACCAAAGGGTGGGCGTCTCCTTCCTGTACGCTCTTCCCATCTTGTACAGTTCTACGAACGAAAGCTGCGAGGCTATTCTCGCATCCTTGCTTATCGTGGTATAGAGCAGTGACCAATCCACCGACAGGCCTAGCTGATGCCATATCCGCTTGTACGTTTCCTCGTAAGTCTCCTTGGTTTTTTCCACCAGCTCGATGAACTTCTCCCTCCCGAGCTTCTCGGCCACCACGTTGTGGACCTTCTCCACAAGCATCTCCGTTGGAAGGCCGTTGTTATCCAGCCCTATCGGGTAGAAGACGTTGTAGCCTCTCATGCGTTTGTACCTTGCAACAAAATCAGCCTGAGAGTAACCGAAGAGGTGCCCTATGTGGAGTGAGCCAGAGATGGTCGGAGGAGGCGTATCTATCGCGTAGACCTTCTTTGCCTTCTCGTCGAACTTGAAGATCTTCTCCTTCTCCCAGAGCGCGGCTATCCTTTTCTCTGCTTCTTTTGCGTCATAATTGCCCAGCATGCAAGGTATCCTCTATAGCAATCTCTTCCTTATCTTTGAGCTCTTGAATATGTCTGTATCAACTCCCATCCTGAGTTTTATAACCTTTGTCCGAAGGCCTTCCTTTTTTATCCATCTCTTCAGGTCTCCCGTGCTTTTTACCTGATCGTAGCCTATTACGACCGCGTTGGGCCTGTATTTCCTTATTATATTGTACCTGTCCGAAGCCTTACTCAACCTGTCCCCCAAAAAAGCAGCATCCACGGGCTTGAGCGACCTAACAACCCTCAGCCTTGTTTGCTCGTCAAATACAGGCTTCCTGCCTTTCAGCAGCTCTACACTCTTGTCTCTGGCCACTATGACTGTGAGTTTGTTACCGTATCTCTTGGCCTCTTCCAGATATTTGAGGTGGCCGTAGTGTATTATATCGAAAGTTCCAAATGCCAACACAAGTTTTTTCATCGCAACCGCCTACAAAAGTCCGTGGTATGAACCAGTTTCCAATACGATATTGCTGCCAATCTTTAAATAGGGGTAAACGGAAGGTGTTAGCAGAGAACGGGTAGACTACGGCAGGGGAATTGCAGTTATCCGCTCAGGTGTTTTAATAAATTTCGGAAACCCTCTATCAAGACTCAGAAGGCATGGCAAGACTAGCTCTGCGGATGGCAGCCAAACGGACCCTGTCTTGCAAAAAGCCATAACCGATGCAGGAACGAGACTAACCGGCTCAGCCGGCAAGGTCATCACTGTCTACTTCAGATCTTTTGGTAAGCAGATCATAGAAGAAGGCGAACTTGCTTCAGTAGCCGGAGGTTCCATCTACATGCGCAGCGGCAGAGATGGAACATACAGGATTGGCATGAATGATACTGACGTAGTTGGCGGCCAGAAGATGTCTGAAGTTTGGAAGATAAAAGATTCCAGCGGCGAGTTTGTTATAAACCCGAGTGCCAAATTTGACGATACGCAAAAAACAGGATCAATGGCGGATCAGAAGACTAGGGACAAAGTATGAGCCACAAATAGTTGATGACTTCTTCCTTGCTCAGATATCCTGCCTAGCATAATAATGTCCAGATAATTCTTATATGTCTTTGTGATCACAATTTTTCGCTCAGTATATTTTAGGTGCGGTTACAATTTTTTTATCAGTATATAAATAGAAATAAGCGGCAACTCTCAAGCGTAGGGATGTGGGGAACAAATGGGCTACTTGGTGGGAACAACAAGATTGCCTGACATACACGTAGGCAGCGAATTTCATATTAGAAGAGCCGCTGAAGTTGGGTCTCTTGACGTAGGTCTTCAGCGGGACGCCGACACTCGAAGATTGGAACATAAGATGAAAGTCGAAGTAAAGAACTTGAGCGCATGGTTTCGTGATGAGAAAGAATTCACAGGTCCTTGGTACAAAGCCTTTAGATTTCGACGTCCCAGAGCTGAGAAAGAGAAGCAGGTGCTCCACAACATATCAGTGGAATTTGAGCAGGGAGAGATCTTGGGCATAATAGGGCCATCGGGCAGCGGCAAGTCCACACTGATAAGATGCATTAATCGGTTGCACGAGTTGGCTCCTGGAGCGCGAGTAGAAGGGGAAGTATTTTTTGATGGCCAAAACATCTACGGCAAGGGCGTTGATCCGGTTGATACGAGACGCCAGATTGGCATGGTCTTCCAAAAAGCAAACCCGTTTCCAAATATGACAGTTCTAGGCAACGTGGTCGCGGGGCCCAAGCTCAATGGACTCGTTAAAGGCAAGGATGCGCAATATAAAATGGCTAAGTCCGTGCTGGAGGAAGTGGGTCTGTGGTCGGAAGTCAAGGACGGCCTTAAACGGCCAGGAGGTGGCCTTTCTGGCGGGCAGCAGCAGAGGCTTTGCGTTGCAAGGGCATTGGCCAATAAGCCAAAAATGCTCTTGATGGACGAGCCATGTTCTGCGCTTGATCCTAAAAGTACCGCTATTATGGAGGGTCTTATAATTGATCTGGCAAAGGTTCGCGGTTACGGAATCGCAATAGTCACCCATAACATGGGGCAGGCTAAGAGAATAGCAGATAACATTCTATTCGTTGAGGACGGCAGGGTGATCGAATACAACACAAAGTATAACATTTTCAATGGAAACGCGAAAGAACAGCGAACACGAGACTTTGTAGAAGGCAAGTTTGGTTAGTCATCGCTCAGAATTCAAGCGGCTTGACAGACTATCCCAAAAGATACGAACTTGTGACCTCTCCTATATAAAGTTTAACGAAGAGTGATAATTTCATTTCGCAGTGAGTAGTGCTTCTGAATGACAAACATCTACGAAGTCTCAGAGAAGGTTTTCAAGCTTGAGCAGCAGGGCAAGCACATAATAAAATTCAACATAGGCGACCCGGACCAGAGCACAGACGCCAGGATCATAGACGCCTGCAACAAGGCGATGAAAGAAGGAATGACAAAATATGGCCCCGGCGCAGGAGAGATGGCCCTCCGCAAGAGAATCGCCGAGGATCACGGAGTCAAACCTGAAAACGTCTTCATTACGCCCGGTTCCAAGTTTGCCATCTTTGCGGCAATGGACACGCTCTTGAAAAAAGGGGACAATCTCGTAATGCCTTCGCCGCACTGGTCTGCATATGAACTCGCTGCAAAGGCGATAGGCGCGGAAACCCATCTGGTAAAGACAAGCATGAAAGACGGTTGGAAGGCAGATCCTTCTAAAATAGAAGCTGCAATCAATGACAAGACGAAGCTGATAATTCTTTCCAACCCGAGCAATCCGACTAGCATGATCACAGATGAGAAGACGCTGGAATCGCTTGTTGAGATCGCTGCAAAACACAAAGTTCCCATTCTCTCCGATGAATGCTACGGTGAGATCGCATTCAAGAAAGTAAAGAGCATGACTGAATTCGGAGTGGACAACATCTGCGTCAGGAGCTTCTCCAAAACCTTTGCGATGACCGGCTGGCGTGTTGGATATGCGATAGCGAATGAGGAGCTGGTAAAGCGTTTCGTTAAGGTCACCCAGTACACAATATCTAATGTGGCTCCGTTTGTGCAGTACGCAGCGCTCAAGGCCCTTGACCTGAAGGATGAAATTGCAGGTGAGATGCGAAAGATCTACAAGAAACGCGCCGAGACAGTTTGCAGCATGCTTGCAAAGACCAAACTGGAGTTTTGCAAACCCGAAGCGCCATTCTACCTCTTCCCTTACTGTGGCGAAGACTCAGAGAAAGTTACATTGGAACTTATAGACAAAGGCGTCGCGATCACTCCCGGCACCGCGTTCGGAGACTTCAAGGAGTACTTCAGGCTGGCGCTGACAATACCAGACGGCGAGATAAAATCAGGAACAGAGATAATCGCAAAGCAGTTTGCAAAAGCCTGAACTAAAGTTGCGCTACCATTTCTCCAGCCTGTCTTTCAGCGCGTAATACTCTTTCCAGAGCCTCTCTGGGAATCGCGTTCCGAAGCTCTCAAAGAATGGCTTTACCTCCTCCAGTTCCTTGAGCCAC
>JASHTX010000034.1 GCA_030040335.1 Microcaldota archaeon | reverse complement strand
AACCAGGTGCTTGTGAATACCAAAGACCACACAGGCGCGCTTTCCAACTATCTTAAGGAAAAGGGCGAACTTGTGATCATGGAGACACCGGTATACGAGCACATCAGGGTGAATGCGGTTTGCACAAACTGCGGCTCAGAAAAGATAGAGCGTGAACTGGACCAGCGTGACACCGCGCTGATTAGGACCGTGCCGGTTGTGCCTTTGTTTATCTGCAAAAACTGCGGAACCAAGTTTTATTCAATGAGCGACAACTACCTGAGGAGCCTTGTGGGGAAAAACAACGACCTGTTCGCGGCAGATGAACTGGCTGAGATGGAAAAGGACAAGGACAAGTTCGTCGACACGCTGAATAAGTACATAATAAGTATTTTTGCTTCGAAGAAAATACATAGATTGGAAATCAAGGGGTAGAGCATGGCGATCACCATATCAGAGCTTTATGGGAAGAAGATAATATCGGGCACGGGCCACTGGATAGGCGAAGTGGGAGAAGTCGTGATAGATGTTGAAAACGGAACCGTCTCTCATCTTCTTCTTGGGAAAATAGACGCCACCAAAGCGAGAGAGATGGTAAGAGAGCTGTTTAAAAACAGTGTTGAGTACAAACGCGTGAAGAAGGTCACGGATACGATACTCGTAAGCGGAAACTAGCTAGCTGCTGGGAACTTCCTTTGCAAGCGAGGATCTCTTTTTGGCAAGCACCCTGTAGCCGCAGTATGGGCACCTGACAAAGTTCCTCTCAAGCTGCTTTACCTCCTTTTTGCAGTGCAAACAAACGTACGCCATGAGAACACGTGTTATATAGTATGGTTATGGTCGTGCTTCTATTTAAAGCTTGCACAAAAGATAACGCCTAAGTATTTAAAGGGGCCCACGGCAGTCTACATGATCTAGTGTCGGAAAAACTTCGCGCCAAGCCACAGGATCCAGTGCAAACCATGCTCACTTCCGCAGCAGCGCGTGCATCTAAGAATGCTGCGGATGAGTCTGCCGAATATCGAAATAGAATGGGCGCATTGCTCACGGCTGGAGAGAGGGACCCTAGCAGGCTTGCGCTTGGCAGCGGTTCTACATACATGCAAGCGCTAGGAACCATGCGGGAGCAGAAGATGCAGACTGTGCACAGTGGCGGGCATGGGCAAAAAGTTAAAGAGGAAGTGCTGGAGCTGTGGGCTGCAGCCTTGAGCGAGGTTTGGGGCGGCGGGGAGAAGACCGCAGCAGAGGCACATAGGGATACAGAAATCCCTGACAAGTTTATTAGGGGCTGGATGAGAACCAATGGAAAGAGGCTAAAGTCAGGAAGGCCCATGAAGCTTGTTCTTGCCGATGTTCAACGGGCAAGTCTGATTGAAGAAAAAGAAACTGGGATAAAGGGAGTGGGGGAAAGCGAAAGGGCACTTGGGAAGACAAAGACACGGATAAGGTATTTTATCGAAGTCAGAGGAATGAAGACCCCGAGTGAGATTGCCAGGCACATAAAGCACAAAGGTAAGCAGATATCTGTCCAAGCGGTCTGGAAACATGGTCAGCAGATGGGCATTGAATGGGGAGCAGAAGCAAACGCAGCGCCGTCGGCCGCCCCCAAGGCTATTGAACAACCGGCACCTGAAAATGCAACAGAAAAAGGAATGCCAACCAAAAAAGAGGTAGGGCAAAAAAGAGAGACGAAGAAGGCTGTTGCGGCGCCGACACCTACAACAGCGCCAGTTCCTTTAGAAAAGCTGGCCCGCGTGGAACCTGCAGAGATTTATAAGGAGAACACAGTACCGGCAGACCTAAGGAGAGGAATTCTGGACTTCGGTGAGAAACATGTGAGCGAAGAGAGGCAAAAAGGTTTTGCAACTCTCATAAAAGCACTTGATAAACTGAACGATATTGGCGGGGCGCTTTACGCTGACGGAAATCAAAAAACGCTTGGCACGAAATCCAAAGCCGTAATCAGAGAGACATTCGCGCAGGCTCAGGAAGCTCAAACGGATTATGAGAAATTACACCAAGTACTTTTTCGAAGAGGCATGCAGGAAAATATGGGGCGAAATGGCAGGTTGGTTGTCAATTTCAACCCTCCAGAGGCAGGCGACCTGGCACTGCAGGTATACACAATGTTCCTCAAAGACGGCTTCTCCTAGTCACTTCTTTTTGATGTTGGTTTTTAGCCACTGTATGAACTCCCTGTGGAGCACGGAAGTGCTCGTGTCTATGACACGCACGTTCATCCTTGACTTGTATTCGTCAGATTCCCAGGTTATCAGCGGCACGTACTTGTCCAGCTTGGCAAAGTGGACCTCGAGCCAGTGTATCCTGCCCTTCAGAAACTCCTTGACTATGTCATCTGTCATGGGTATGGAGGAGAAACTGAACAGGATGCCGTTGCACCAGTAGAGTGGCAGGTTGCCGGCTGGCGTTATGCGCTCCAGCAGCAGGTCGTCCTTTGTCATCTCGACAGCCTCGTGGATCACGAGTTCTTCGGTTGGCGAAAAAGTTACTTTTACCATACTCAACCTTTCTTCATCTGGCCTAGCATCCTTTCGACGGTCCTTCCGACCTCGGTCTTGAGGCTGTACGCACCGCCGGCAAACGTTGCGCCGCAGTGCTTGCATCTCCATATTCCGGTGCTTATCCTCTTTACTGCGTCTTTGCCGCAGACGTCGCACTCGTAGAGCGTCTTCTTTTCACGCTGCACGGCCGTGTATCTCTTCCTGAGGTTTACTCCGTATCTTATACTCCAGTTTGCCATTTTACTCTCCTACCGCCTTCTTCACTATACCTCTTAGGTACTTAGACTTTTCAAATGTTGTGTCTATCATTTTTTCTATCTCTTCGAAGGTGAACGAACCGCTAAGCCCTTTCTGCATCGCTCTTACCACGTTTTCGTCGTTTGCAACGGTGAGCCTTGTGGTCATTATCTCCTCTTCGTTCGCGTTTGGATCAAGAAGAAGTTTGCCTCCGACCTTCGCGAAAGTACACGATGTTGTGATGCCATTTGTCTTCAGCTTTGCGAGCTTGCCCTCTCTCGTGACCTTCCCGTCCTCGTACTTGGGCATGCGTGCGCTGAGCAGCGCAGACGTTGCCGCTAGCGTTCCGGCATCGAAGAGGTTTCCGTCGTAATTGAGAACATATATGTCAACGAAGACCGTCCAGACCTTGTCCTTCTCTATGAAAAGGGATCCGAGGTCTATTACTTCCGCGGCTCGTATTCCGCGGTCTACCACTCTCGCGAATTCTATCGCTTCGGGGCTTGGCGGTCCTGTCTCGTATTCTGCTGCAGCAAGCGGCAGCAGTTCCGCGCCGGTTATGAGCGCGCCCTCGTCTGGCTTGTCTGGAAGCGGCATTCCAACGTCTATCTTCACTCCGGCAAGCACCTTGGTGCTCCCGATGTCCACCTGTGCCGAACCTTCCGCGTGGGGAACCTTGTTGATCTCTATAGCGATATCCCTGTAATCCCAGTTCCCTCTGTCGTGCTCACGTATGCCTTTGCCGAGCAGTTCGTGTATGTATTCTTCGTTTGGGGCTCTTAACGCCATATAAATCACCTACTTGTACCTTGCCTCCAGCGCCTCGCGCTGCACCTTCGTTATTATTTTGCCGGATTCCTTGGCCATCGAGATCGCCTTGGCTATCTGTTCCTTGGTGAGGGAACCGTCCATCTGGAGCAGCAGTATGTCGCCCTTCTTTGGCGCTATTGCTATCGGCATGTCAGCGTCTGAGTAGTTATCCTCCAGCTTGTTGAGGTCGAGCACTATTTCTTTGCCGACCCTT
>JASHTX010000033.1 GCA_030040335.1 Microcaldota archaeon | reverse complement strand
TGTCCTCTCTTTTTCTGTCTAAAAACGCGTTGAGTTCGCCGTCAACCTCGCTGATATACCTGTTCTCCCGCGGCACGTTGAGAAGCTCATAGCTATGGAACTTTGCAAGCAGGATGGCCGCCTCATTGTTCAGGAGCTTCAGCTCTTTGCTCTTTATCTTGTAGTTGCCTGCAAGCTGGTTTATCACGAGCTTGCTGTCCGAGGTCAGCACAAGCTCGGTTTCGTCCGGATGCATGCCTGCGGCTTTCTTGAGCGCGGCAACTATCGCCTTGTACTCTGCAACGTTGTTCGTGCACCTGCCGTTGTAGAATACGTGCTTGTAAATAGGCGAACGCCACGTGTCAAGTATGAGATAACCTGATGCACTCTCGCCTGGGTTGCCTCTTGATGCGCCGTCTGTGTAAACGTACAGTTTCACTGCATCAACGCTATAGAATTTAACAGCAATGCTTAAGAATGGCGGCGGATGAACTATCTGGTATGGTAACAGGCGTGAAGATCCAAGATGTGGACAAGGCCATGGACGCGCTTGGCTCAACCCTCAGGCTTCTTCAATCCGATCTCGGAATCGAAGAGGTATCGGTCGCATCCATGAACAGCTCTTCGGGTTACCTCCTCTCAATAGAAGGCAAAGAAGCTGTAGCACCGGCTGTGGATGCTGCTGTTGGCACTTCACATGCGAAGTCTCAGGCAGAGAAGGATCCTGAAAAGAGGCTTATTTTCGCAAGGCTTTCTCTGGCTCAACCTCAGGAAGGCAAGATTAGCTGGATTCTGTCTACTACTCCGGATTTCAAGCCACCGGCCACATCAGGAGAGGAGTTTTTCAGAAAGGTTGTAGATCGCACTCTGCGAAAAGTAGGCCAGGGGCTTGCCAAACAAAGCTAGGAGGCATTTCGGCCGATCTTTCTAAGATCGCCTATCGTCCCAAAATCCAGTATCTCGTCTTCTCCTAGGCAGAGCGCATGCATCTTGTCTACATCGAGCATTCTCTGGAATATCGGCGCCATCCTTGTCACTTCATCCTGATTTACATCCACACCCTGTGCAAAATAGTTCATTGCCGGCAAGACGACTACATTCCTGCCATCTGAGAGCCTGCCGTATAGGAAGCACCGCAATTTCTCCTTTACTCCTATTTTATTATAAACTGCTATGGCAGGATGGAGGTGCCCCATTATGAGCAACCTGCCACCCTTGCTTTTCGGGAGCTCCTCTCCGTGAAAGAAGAGGTAACCTCCGAGGACTGCCTCTTGGGCGAAGATCTCGAACTTCAATGATTGCCTGAACCTGTCTATGAAGTTATCGTGGTTTCCCTTGATCAGCGTTATTCCTTTTATTTTTAGATCGTCCCTCACATACGATACAAACTCCCTGAACTCGTTGAACTCCTCTATGTGCACATCTGAGAATTCGTTCTTGATGTCTCCGACCACTATTATGTTCTTGGCTTTGGTCTTCTCTGCGGCCTTCTTCAGTATCTCTTTTATCTTTTTGAAGTTGATTTTAGGTATGAACATTCCCTTGCTTGCATGCACGCCCTCGTATCCTAGGTGCAGATCAGAGCAGACTATCGCGGAAAGGGACTTTATGTAGAGCGCTGGCAGGCCGTCAAGCAGCTCTACGTCATTGTCAAGTTTCATTGCCCTACCTTCTGGCTATCTGGTCCATTACGTGCTTGTGAAGTTCGCGCAGGTGCTTTCTCCTGTCTTTCATCATCACTACATCCGCCTCCCCGAATGTTACCATTACATGGGAAAATGGCGATGGGAAAGGAGTCTCAATTATCTGGTTGGCTATCTCTCCGCTCTTTAACTTCTCGAGGATCTCCTTTGCCCTTGGAAGGTCCATAACATCCTCCATTATCTCCCTGTATGTCTCTTTTATTATCGGGAAATTCGGGCTGATCTCCTCTGCGGCCTTGAGAACCAACTCGGAGTTTATCTGTTGCCTCTTCACGCTTATCTGCTTGCCTTTGTAGTTGCGCAAAACCATGAAGCTCCTCACCGCAGCGTGCCTGAACCTGCGTTTCATCATCTCCGTCCTTCTCACGTTGCTTTTTATTACGCGCGTTGCATCGCTTCTCGTGACATTGGAGATGAGTTTTGAGATATCCTCTTTTCTTATCCTCACGCCAGCATCGGTCACTATCACGAAACCATTGTCGTTTACCATTATGCCGATATCAGTCTCGAGGCTGTTGCTCGCCTCTATGGCAAAAAGCCTGGAGAGCGCATCATTCACGCGCCTTCCGTAGAGGCTGTGGAATATTATGTAGTTCCTCTCACCCTTCTCATCCTTCGTCTTCTCTACAAGCAGAAGCTTGTCGTTCGGCACCGCCTTCGCGAAGAGGAGCTGCTCAGTGAAGTATGAGAGTATTGAGTTCTTCGTATACGCGTCTACCGGCATCCTCTCTACCATATCGTCAACTTCCTTGCCGTAAACAAGCTTGTTCTTGGCAAGCAGTTTGCCAACGCCTTTTCTGCTTGAAATGTCCTTTTCTATAGCCTTTGTAATATCATGCCTGAACCTGCCGATCTCCAATGCCAGTTCATAGGTAAGCGGCAGCTGTTCGGAGAACCATGGAGGTATGGTTGGTATCTTCGTTTCGGCCCTTGTTACGTAAGCCTTCATCTCACGCGTGTGATCAAACCTGTAGAGTCTTCCTCCCAAGACAAATATGTCTCCAGGCTTTAGCCTTGAGAGAAACTCCTCCTGTATGCTTCCTATCCACTTGTTCCCTTCTCCATAAACGTTTATCGACACTTCGTCTGGTATCGTGCCTATGTTGAGGTAGTAGATCAGCCTTGTCAGCCTGCCCCTCCTTCCAATCACCCCCTCATTCGCGTCGTACCATATCTTCCCGTAGACCCTCCTGCTCTCGAGTCCAACATAGCTTCCTGATAGGTACTCTATCAGGTTGTAGAAATCCTTCCTGTCAAGCGACCGGTACGCGTATGCCCTCCTGACCAGATCGAACGCATCGTCAACCTTCCATCTCTTCATGAGCGCCATTCCTACTATGTGCTGCGCCAGGACGTCCAGGGCGTTTCTGGGTACACTGAAAGAATCGAGGTGCCTTCTCCTTGCCGCATCGAGCATCACTGCACATTCAACCAGGTCATCCCTGTTTATCGCGACTATCTCACCTACCGCCGTATCCCTGAAGCTGTGCCCGCTCCTCCCTATTCTCTGTATCGCCCTCGTGACGCTCTTGGGAGAGCCGAGCTGGACCACATTGTCTATCGTGCCTATGTC
>JASHTX010000003.1 GCA_030040335.1 Microcaldota archaeon | reverse complement strand
GCGAAGATGGAGCTCTGGTATTCTGCCGAAGCGCCGCCCCTTACGACCACTGTCACCACCACGGTCTCGCCGACCACCACAATGACTCCGGTTGGAGAGACGGGCGCCTGCCTTGTCAGGGACTCTTATGTTTCTGTGCCCATGGCTCTTAACGACCCCAACTACGGTACCGGTTATGCGCGGATCCTGATGCCTGGAGTGGATACGATTACCGGATTGCAGGAGGCGTGCACCAATTCCGTGTATTCGCAGCTCATGATCGGTTACTGTCTCAACAATACCGATGTTGTGCAGCGTGAAGTCATGACCTATACCAGCGGTGGCGGCTTCTATTCCGAAGGTTGCGCAGGCACGCTCGCGCCCAACGGGACCGTTGTCAGCGATTGCGGCTTTTACGAATGCCCCAACACCCACACAACTACCGTATACCCGACCACTACGGTACCCTACACCAGCACGGTACCATACAATACTACAATACCCTACAATTACGTCTCATACACGCTCGACTACCAGCCTGGCTGGAACCTCTTCTCGATACCGCTTGCATATGCCGGTATGGTCAGGAACAACTGCCCTGGCGGAGCCCTGAGTTCCATATGGACCCTGCAGGGCGGATCATACCAGAGAGCCAACTACCTTTATGGCGGCCACGGATACTGGGTTTATGCTTCAACAGCATGCTCTGTCACATACTACGGCCCCAACGTGACTACATCGAACCTTCCAAGCCTCAACCCTGGATGGAACATGATAGGAGGGCTTGGATATCCTACATCGCTGAGCAGCATAGCCAACGACTGCAATGTTGTGAACGGCCCGTACGCCTTTAACACGACCTCCGACTCCTACTACGAGACGGACACGCTTGAGCCCGGGTTGGGCTACTTCGTGAATGTCACTTCTTCCTGCAGCCTCGGTAACGGTACGCCTCCTCCGGTCCCGTGAGTTGTTTTGAATGCAAGCAAACCCCCAGCCATCGCCGCAGACCGTCATGCCAGGGGCACCAGTGCAAAACAGCAATAAAGGCGGGCTTGTTATTGTGGCGCTGATAGTCATTGTCATACTGATGGCCCTCTATATTCTCTGGAGCGCTACTTCGAGTCAACATCCAATACTGAACACCACCTCCACGATAGCCTCATCAACTGCGGCTTCGACTACTGTTGCCGGCGCTGCAAACGTCTCTCAGGGCGGTTCAAGCCAGGCGGTCAACGTGAGCAAGTCGCTCAACAACACACAATCGCCCTCCTCTCCGCCGCCATCGCTTCCGTGAAATCTCTGCGTATGATCAAGAGTCTGAAAAAATGGAAACCCGCAAACCTGTTGAATCTGCAGCAACCGATGCCGTGCCTAGATCTCTCGGAATGAGGTCCATTTTCTTCCTCTCCTCAGCAGTCTTTCTCTTCTCGCTTTTCGGTCTCGCAAACGCGTGGCAGTTCGGACTGAGCATGCAGCCAAGCTACTCCTCGTATCAGGGAGTGATGATGACAATGGATGGCCTGCACTACGCCGTACCTCCTCAGGACACCTCGGTGTCCTTCTGGGTCTCCTCTACCACGACCGGCGGGAACTTCGCGCAGGACGGCATAGGCTACAACGGAGGCGGATATCTCTGCAACATCGCATGCCCTCCATCGCCTGTGACGTCCCCTGACTCCTGGTATCTTTTCTGGACCTACACGTCCAACGGCCAGTACTACGGCGAGAACTTTGCAGCTCCTTCAAACTGGCAGCCCACTGACAACTACTCTTTCAGCATCGGAGCATATCCCGGAAAGGGCGAACTGAACTTCCTCTTCACAGATATCAGCAGGGGCCAGAGTGCAAGTGTAACGGTATGCAACGCGCAGGTGTCCGGGAACTTTACCGGAAATGTAGGCGGCCTGATGGAGGGAGGCTCAGGAACTTTTGGAGACATATACGCATCGAATGTCACGCTATGGGCGCAGAACTTCTCGAGCGGCCAGATGAATACCGGCAACACATACTCGTACGCGACCTCTGACGCACCTCAGAACGGAACCATAGACGTGCTGCGCCCCAACCTTGCGAATGTCGGTTTCAGCGGCGGCACAAATTATGCAGGCGGAGTGCAACTCTGGACGGAAAACTCGAGTTATGCAGAACAATACGCCGCTCCTGATGAGTGCTTCACAAGCCAGGTCACGACCATATCTACGACGGTTACCACCACTGCCACGTCGACAGCCTCAACTATCGCAACCACTTCTACAACAGTGCCGACATCCACAACAATAGAGACTACTACCGTAACCACTACGACTCCGACCACTACTGTGATATCTCCTGCGAATCCTGTACGGCCACTCCACGGTTCTTACACTATCGACTACCAGCCAGGCTGGAACCTCTTCTCCATACCGCTGACCTATGCTGACCTTGTCAACAGCAGCTGCCAGCGAGGCGCTCTCAGTCCTATATGGAAACTGCAGAACGGCAAATACGTGAGAACAAGCTACCTCTATGGCGGGGATGGGTACTGGATATACGCATCTTCGGGCTGTTCGGTTACGTACTATGGCCCGAACCTCACTGCCAGCGTACTGCCGAGCCTGAGTGCAGGCTGGAACATGATAGGAGGTCTTGGTTACGCGACGCCTTTGAGCACCATAATAGGAAACTGCGATGTTACGGGAGGTCCGTACGGATTCAACACGTCTTCGCATTCATATTACAACGCTACAGTTCTGAGCCCTGGGTCTGGCTACTTCATCGATGTCAGCTCGGACTGCAGCCTGGGCAGCCCTTCACCTCCTCCAATACCGTAATGCCTAGCGCCTCTTCTCCTTCGGGAGATTCTCGTACATATTCTCTTTCCTCTCGTACTTCTTCTCGAGAGGATTTGCTGCAGACTCCAGCGCCCTCACCGCTTTCTTAAATTCTTCGGTAAGTTCCTCTTTGTAACCGTGTATGAGTATCATCTCCACATATGCGAATCTGGAACTGTTTTCCGGCGTCGGCGGCAGAGCCGTTATCTTCCCCTCTTCTGCAATGAAGACTCTACTGCCGTCAACCATCGAGATGACAAGCTCATCAGTCCATGTTCTGAGGCCTGCTTTTCCCAATGCTCCAGAGGCATAGAGGTAAGCAGTTGCCATCACCCTCTCTGGGCTATCAGTCCTCACGTCTACCCTCACACGCCTCGAGTACATGAAGGGCCCAGGGCCGAACCCGCGCCGTTCCACTCCAGGTACGACTGCTTCTCCCAATTCGCTTTTGCTGAACAGTTCTCTGCTCAACTGTCTAGAAATCTTCACGTCTTCTGGCTCTACAAGCACATGTGGCAGTCCCAGTTGTTTGTCTATCCTGGCTAGCGTTCCGGCCATCTGTTGCTCTGCTCTACGCTTGTCTCTAGCCAAATCTGCGGGGCTGAACCCCTCCCTGTATTTCCCATCCCTGACCCTGTGCGCCATTATTTTTTATGCCCATTCGTGGTATTTAAGTATTGGCAGGATATTCGTCTCTGCCCGTAGCGCAGGTTCTCAGGGCTATCTCGTTACGGCTTCATATGAACTGGACCTGCGCCCACCCTCTGCCATACAGGCCCGCGAAAGTCTGGATCACCTTCATGAAGATTATCTCCCCGGATGTATCATACTCCACCGTATTTCCAGGAAAGATGATGGATGAGTTCGTCAGAGTGCCGTTATAATAAATGTTGAAGTCTGCAGCTGGCTCACCTCCTGACGCCGCCTCACCTATGTCTGCAAGCTGAATGGTAAAAGGGCCTCCTGTCACGTTTTCTCCTACGTATATGGTCACAAGCGTTGAATTTGTGGTTGTTGCAGGCACCGTTGAGGTCACAAGGGTTGTTGAGCTTGTGGTGCTCGTTGAGTTCGCCGATGTGATGAGGGTTGTTGATGCTGTGGTGGCTGTTGGTGTGGTCTCGGCTATTGAAATTGTAGACTGCGTCTGACTATTTTGGGTGCTGCTTCTGGACAGATAAGCGACTGCTAACACTGCGATTACTGTGACCACTATCGCAGTTATCACTACAGGACTGGTTTTCATATCCGGTTCCGGCTTAATTTATGGCTGACTTCTTATATAACTCCGTTAGTAGGTGAGAGGTATCGCTGTGGATTCGCTGCTTGGCATTTCCATTTATATACTTTCGACCAGAGAATATTATGGGGGTAAAAACGAAATGCCGCTGTGCTGTGGCGCGCTTCCCGGTGAGTTGGTGATAAAGGCCGTCGGATATGCTATAAATAAGAAGGGCAGAAAGCTCAAACCATTCAGATTCAAGCGAAGGAATGTCGGCCCGAACGACGTACTTGTGAACGTTCTGTACTGTGGAATCTGCCATTCTGACATTCACAAGGTCAGGAATGAATGGAAAAACACCATCTACCCTATGGTTCCCGGCCACGAGATCGTCGGGCGGGTCATTTCTACAGGAAAGGCAGTGAGAAGACTCAAGGTCGGAGATATAGTCGGGATAGGCTGCATGGTAGGCTCCTGCGGTAAATGCGATATGTGTATGGCCGGTCAGGAGCAGTTCTGCGAGAAGGGCGCGGTAATGACCTATAATTCCAAAGATCCCATGGGTGGAGGAGGTCACACCTACGGAGGCTACTCGAACAACATGATAGCTGATGAAAGGTTCGTGCTGAAACTATCCCCGATGTCTGACCTTGCAGCAGTGGCGCCGCTGATGTGCGCCGGCATTACTACCTATTCTCCACTAAAGCGCTGGCGGGCTGGGCCCGGAAAACGTGTGGGCATCGTGGGCCTTGGCGGGCTTGGCCATATGGCTGTAAAGCTTGCGCATTCAATGGGTGCCCATGTCACCGTCTTTACCACATCAAAAGGCAAGATAAAGGATGCAAAGAGGCTGGGAGCTAATGATGTAGTCTTGTCTGACAACAAGAAGCTGATGGAAAGCAGGAAAGGGAGTATTGACCTCATCATAGATACCGTTTCTGCCATGCACGATGTTGATGCATTCATATCGTTGCTTGCGCCAAACGGCACGATTGTTCTGCTCGGCCTTCCTGAGAACTCATATGAGCACCCATACCAGATAAAGCCGGGATCGCTCATATTCGGTAACCGCTCGGTATCTGGATCTAACATAGGCGGAATACGCGAGACGCAGGAGATGCTCGACTACTGCGCGAAGCACAAGATAGTGCCTGACATCGAGCTCATTCCGATTCAGAAAGTCAACGAGGCTTTCGACAGAGCCGTTCGCTCTGATGTGAAGTACAGGTTCGTGATAGATATGTCATCGTTGAGCGCATAACACAGAACTACTTGAGGATAATCAAGGTATGATCATGAAAGAAACAAAAAAGAAATCCACGGGACTGAGTAAAGGGGAGATAGACGCGATGAAAGAGACGCTAGCAGAGCGAAACGCGGGCAAGGCAAACAACGAGAGCGCGGTGCTCGCGAAAATCGCCCAGATGCGAGAGCCAGACAGAAGCATGGCCAAGAGAGTTCACGCCATCATCAAGGTCACCGCACCGGCTCTCTCTCCGAGAACCTGGTATGGAATGCCCGCGTATGCCAAGGACGACAAGGTTGTCTGCTTCTTCCAATCAGCGCAGAAATTCAAATCGAGATACTCTACGTTCGGCTTCAGCGACAAGGCGAAGCTTGACGAAGGTGCAATGTGGCCGATTTCGTTTGCGCTTAAGAAGTTAACTAAGGCCGAAGAAGAAAAAATCGTCGCGCTCGTGAAGAAAGCCATCAGCTGAAGACCCAATGAGCAAGTCTAAAAGGCCATAATGCGCGTAAATGCCCAAGTATTTAAGCTAAAGCTTTATTAAGTAATAGCTTTATAATATGTGTATGGATGCGTTTTACGCGCTGGCAGAACCCAGAAGGAGAAAGGTCATGGAAATACTCGCGAAGAACGGCCAGCTATCTGCCACTGAGATATACGGCAATTTTGATGTCACTGCTCAGGCGATATCACAGCATCTCAAGGTCCTGCTTGACGCGAAGCTTGTCCGCATGGAGAAGCACGCGCAACAGCACATCTACCAGATCAATCCAGACTCTATGCTCGAGCTGGAGGAGTGGGTAGAAAAGACAAGGCAGCTCTGGAATAAGCGCTTTGACTCGTTGGACAAGCTGCTGGAAGTTGAGAAAAAGAAGAACGCTAAAAAACAAAAGTGAGGATTATGGCAAAGGATGTAAAAGAACTGACCATAACGCGCGTCTTCGATGCGCAAAGGGAACTTGTGTGGAAGGCATGGACGGACCAGAAACTAATACAGAAATGGTGGGGCCCTAGAGGCGTAACGAACCCGACATGCGAATGGGATGCAAAGCCTGGAGGCAAGATATACATTGTAATGCTTGCAGGAAAGGAACTCGGCCCTGCTGCTGGTATGAAATGGCCCATGAAAGGCACATTTAAGGAGGTAAAACCACAGAGCAGGCTGGTGTTCGCCGGCGGGGCATTGGACGATGTGGACAGGAGCAGCGATACTTTCATAGAGCAGGAAGTGACAGTTGATTTTGAGGATCTTGGCGGCAAGACAAAGATGAACTTACATCTGGTGATCACAAAGACAGAGGGTCCAAAGGCTCCCGCCGCGCTTCAGGGAATGACACAGGGTTGGAACCAGCAGATGGACAAGCTAGGCGAGCTGCTTACGCACAGAGTGTGAACTGAACCTTTTAGGTTTTTCAGCTAAAGTTAGGACTAGATGGCGCAAATTCTTGTTGCGCCCACGCCTCTGCACGTTCCGATAACCAGAGTTGTCATGACCGTCGAAACGGTTGTGGAGGTAGTCGTTGTGATCGTAGTCGTCGAGAGGCTTGTTGTGGTCGATGTGAGGCCGTCAATCGTCTGAATATAGCCCACGAGGCTCACCAACGTGCTGTTGCAAGCCTGCGTCTTGCACAAGTCTTGTATTATCACCCCGTTTACGCCCTGTATGCCTGCAAGCGCCGTGATGTCATTCTCTGTTGTATCCTCGCCCACGCTCATGTTTAGTTGCACGAATACGCTTAGGTTGGGGTTTATTCCCTTGGATGCAGCCAGCATCTGCGTAACATTCTGTACCAGTCCGACAGTGTTGGAACTCATGAACTGCTCCTGCAGGTCAAGCAGGTTGACACACGTCCAGTTTATCTCAGCGAACTGACCCCATCCATTCACATCTATCTCCGGGGTATATGCGAACTTGTAGCCGCTGTCGTGCACATCTTCGCACGCCAGCTGTGTGTATCTCGACTGGTTGTTTTGCTCCTTCAATGGCGTCAGGCTCCACTTCTCTGCGTCGTACCCCACATAATCATTAGAAGCGAAGTTGAACTGCGCAGCCTCCGGCAGTGTAAATGATTCAAGTTCCGAGATGTTGTTTGCAAGTATCATCCTGGGAAATACTTGTGGAGTGTCCCAGTATCCCACGTAAACCTCACCTTTTGGCGTCCAGGCATCATCTATCAGTAGGTCTGAAGAGGTTGCGGTAGCGTAGAGTTGCTTGTAAATCGGCAGCAGAGTGCTGTATTGTTCATATATCGACCAGCCGAGAGTGTTGGTGGGTGGCACTAAGAGGTTCTCCTTCAAGGTTACTGCTGCTTTGCTGAGTTGAATGTGCGGTACAAGTAACAGTCCTGCTGCGGTCGAGCTGACCAACACCAGAAGCGCAAGCAGTGTCAAAGTATTGATACCAACGCCCATTTAGATGCCCCCTCTTTTCCCCTATAAAAGATATGAAGCATATTATTAATATGTTTTTGTGATCAGACCAAAAAGAGGCAAAACCCGGTAAAAACAGGCGATTTTTAGGGGATCCCTCTATCCCGCTGGAATTCGGGGAGGCCGCGATTTGAACGCGGGTCTTCAGGACCCAAACCTGAAAGCCTACCAAGCTAGCCTACCTCCCCTTCATCAGCTATTGAATGCCTTAGAATAGTTAATCTTTGCATATCTCAGTGCCAGCGGGTACAGGAGACGCTGCAATGGTGCATAGTTGTACATCTCAAACATGAACTTGTGATAATCCTTGACTCCATGGGCGTACTTCCACAGCGTCCTGTAGTTGTCAGAGCTGCTTTTATCCCAAAGAAACCTGTTGACTGCACCCGCCTTCAAATATGCATCAAACCTCGCGTGCACCAGCTTTGCGTACGATGAGCCATCTGTGATGCTCTTGGCAGCAATATATCCTGAAGTTATTGCGCTCCTTATCCCGAAGCCTCCCAATGCATCCTGCAGCCCCGCAGATTCACCGACATATAGCCTGCCTTCCTTTTCGAAATCCCTGTTGAAAAAGATGCTTCCCACACCTCCGGCATTATGCTCGTTCTTGATTTTGAAGTCAAAGAGCTTCTGAAATGCCTTCTTCGTCTTATTGAAATATACGTTTATTGCTCCGAAATTATGGACCAGTACGGTACACAGGCACGCATATCCTTTCTTAACCATCATATACGAATAACCATTCGAAGCAACTTCTTTGTCAGCCATCACTATGGCCGTGTCTTCCATGTCAGTCTCAAAGACAATTCCCTTATCAACACCTGTTATGTTTTTTGCCCTAGGGCCTGTAGCTACTATATCAGCGTCTTCCTCCCTGGCTGTCCTGCCGAAGAGTATCTCGACTCCCAGATCGATTGCCTGCCTTTTCAGTCCCTGATCCATGAAGCCGGCTCCCGTTCCTCTCTTCACCACATAGAAGAACGGTTTTTTAAAAGTCACAGAGAGCATTTCCTTTCCATTTGTAAGAGTCAGTTTGTCGAAGGGATCACAGTCAAAGTTTATCTTCAAGCCCATGCTTTTGAGGTCTTCACACACATCGACCTTTGAGGACCAGTTCTCCAAGCCTTGCATATCTCCGAGAAACCTGCAGCCGCAGTCCCTCCCCCTTTCGAAGACTTTTACCGGGTAGCCTGCTTTGGCAAGGTTTATTGCTGCCGCCAAGCCCGAGGGTCCCGCTCCTGCTATCTTTATCTCCTTCATGCATTATCTGCTCTGTATGCAATCTTATTATTCCTTTTAGGAAAAGGCATCGGCCGGGAGTCAGCCTACTGCGTGAAAGGCGGGTTATAATGGGAAATTGGGGCTTGAGAGCCTAAAGCTCCTCTTGAATGAAGCGATAGAGCTGAGCTAAAGGAACTTTGGACACAATGCATATTAATGGCATGAGCAAAATAAACGTTGTGATGAGATGGAAATACTAAAGCCAGAAAGCGAGACGAAGTCATCTCTGAACTGAACGAGGCAAAAAGAGACAAGACTGCTGCGCTACGCCATACATTGCGTATGAGTGTAAATCCACCATTTTTCGCCGCAACTGCTTACGGTGCCTTGGAAGGTTTAATTCATCCCGGACTCTTTACATGGGCTCCTCCTGTTCCGCCAGTCATAGTGGAAAAGGCGTTTTACGTTACCATGGTAGGTGCGGGAGGACTCTTCACTGTTATTTCCGCAGCAATAGTTGTCATTGGAGCCGAGGATTGGTTTGATGCAAGAAAAAGGATAAAAACGCTAAAAAAAGAGCTGAAGAGTTTAAATCTTGAGAGTCAAGGTGTGACCGTAGCAAGCTCCAGAAGAGGGCACAGACACATTTTCGACGCTTTGACTTCGAAGTTCAGAAGATAGACATGCTGCCGAGAATAATGTGAGTGAAGGAGATGGCTAAGAACCAAGTTTCGAAAGAGTGGAAGCACATCAAAAAGGAGTTCAAAACCCTGAAGGGTGAGGTCAGGCGTAGCTTAGGTGAGCTGGAAGAGGGTCTTGGCCAAGTGTTAAAGGAAACCTACAGAGGGACTAAGTGGGTGCTCTATGATGGAGCGCCAATCGGAAAGATGATTATCGAGGCCAGTATTTTCGTTGGTGGCGTAGGAGCAGCGGCGAATAACCCGTTTGTGTTTACAGCGGCACCCATAGGATTAATAGCAGGAATCTATGAGGCAGCGGCTGAAAAGGACAGGAAGGATGGCGTTGTTTATAGAACAAAGGAAGAGTTGGCAACCATCAAGATGATTAATGAAATGATGGAAAGAAATCGAGCAATGTATGTGATTATGACTAGCGGGGAACATGAAACCTGGCGCGCTCATTAGATGCTTCCGGTTCTCATTAGCGCTTCTTAGCCCTTTACCGGTCTTGTGCAATTTTTACTGTTTTCCTAATACCAAATAGGCCTCTGCCGGGAGTCAGCCTACTGCGTGAAAGGCGGGTTATAGGGGGAAATTTGGGCTTGAGACTAGCCGGAGCTAATTGTAATCGAGTGGATCAGTTCTTGCAATCCATTTGATCTTGTCTAGATCATCTCCATCTGCAGAAATGATTTCGTTTATCTGGTTTAGTTCCATAGTGGCAAGATGAATGTAATCTGTGGGATTAATCGAATAGTCATATTGAGCTGCTCTTTCTATCACCAGAAGGTTTAGGTCAAGCCATCTTATTGGAAGCGACTCGATGGCAGATATATTCAGGCTTATATCAAGCGGCTTCTTCCCACCACGCTTCAGTTCTTTGTTTAGCCTGTTCAGCACGTTTACAGTTTCAACAAGAACAAGGATAGATGCGCTTACCTTAATCTTGCCGCCTTCCACATCTTTGAGTATCTTTTTGCATGAAACCCCGTATTCAGGATGGTTTTCTATAGCGTAGATAAAGATGTTTGTGTCTATGTACATCAAGCCATCCCTGATCGCGCTTCGTGAACCAACTTCACAGCGTCAAGGTCCAGCTTTATCTGCGATGTAAGGAACTCGATAGGGTTCTTTATCTTTTTATGCGTGTCAACCACAACAAACTCCTTAACCACGTGCCAGAAGACTTCGCCTCCGCTCCTTACTCCGAGTCTTTTGCGTATTCTCTTTGGTATGGTGGTCTGGAACTTCTGCGTGACCTTTGTTTCCTCAATCTCCATAAAAGTATTACGCGTAATACTTATTTAAATCTTTGGTTTGGGAGTTACCTAATTTCCCTAATGAGAATAGGCCTCGGCCGGGAGTCAGGCTAACGTCAGGAAACCTTGTCTTAAGGGGTATTTTCGGACTGGAAGCTAGAAGCTAAAATGCTAGAATATGGTTAAAAATGTGAGCAGCGAAATTGGTTTGGTGTTATGAAGAACAGGAAACTGCTTACCTTCTTTATATTCGCTTTGCTCTTCTTTAACACACCTGCAAAAGCCCAGCCTGCGCAAACATTGATGTTTTTGACCTATAACGGCGGCAACGTAAGCGGCCCTATTTATGCAGCAGCATTTGCGTGTCATGACAACATTAGCGCCAGCAACATCCAGAATTCAATAGTAATGTCACATTTGAATGTGAGCGCGTACAGTCTTCCAGTAGAGTGCTACTGGAAGGATACGAACTTTACCTTAAGCGAAGCGCATTGTTCGAACAGCACTTGCCTAATCATCTTTCCAACATACCCTCTGAGGATGGTCTTCTACATACCTAGTCTGAACAAGACTTTCGTTTCAGATGAAGATCAACTACCTGGAGAGATTACAAATGCAACCAACAGCTCAAATGTGGATTATCTTGCACGGACAAATGTGCAGTTATACTCAAATGGCACTGCAGTGTTCAGTGGCGTCTATACTCCGGGGATCACCACTGCACAGGCCAACAGAATCGCTGATATTAAAATCGCAATTACGACATTGGAACTTCTCATCCTCACTTTGATTATAGAGATACCTATTGTTTTTCTTTATCTCAGAAAACAGAAGATAAAAAATAGAAAAAGAATACTGCTGATTATGTCATGCCTTACGGCGGTCTCGCTTCCGGTGTTAGTTTTTGTCGGTCCTTGGTTCAGCAACCTCTTAGGACAGGCCTCATTGGTTACGGTAGTTGTGGAATGGCTGCTTGTTGTACTTCTCAGCTGGCCGGTCATCTACTACTCTGATAAGAGAAGCATAAGCGTGAGGAATGCAACAGTTCTTGTCATACTTATGACTCTGGCTTTCTTCGCTGCTTTGTTTTTGTATTTGGTCTTGTATGCGATATTTGTTCCTCCGCCTACTCTTTAACGATAAACTCTATTGAATTTTACCTGGCAGATGCCAAGCTTGTACTTTGTGCCTAATTTTCCTAATGAGAATGGGCCTCTGCCGGGAGTCAGCCCAGCCCTTTTCTCAGGCTTTCGGCTTTCTGCCAGGAGGCTTCGGCAGCTTCAGGTTCGGGTACGCCTTCTGCAGCATTTCGGGATTTACATCGAAGTCGAACGTAAGGTTCTGCACTGTCTTCCTGAAAAGGTATGTTCCGGCTATCTCGGCCAGCTCTTCCTTGCCGCCTGTCGCCTTGGTCACTACTTCCTTCGTATCGCTTGCGCCGAGCTTCTGTATCACTTCCGCGAGCTTTCCGTAGCTCTTCCTCGCTCCGCCCGTCAGCTGTGTGGCGTATGCGTCAAGTGTTGCTGTGTCTATTCCCAGAAGCTCGAAGGACTTCTTGTCAACGCTCTGCCTTATGGTCGAGAGCTGCAGGACGATCTCCTCAGGCTTCGTGTTGTCGTCTATGGTTATCTTCTTTACCGCTAGCCAGTTCTTGTACCTTGCAAGAAACTCTATCGAGTCGCTCCCCATGCAACCCTACGCCTGCATCTGGACCAGGTAGTAGCCAGCGGCCTTCTCCCTTGCCACTCTCTTTATGACGCCCTTCTGTGCCAGCAAAACAAGCGCGTTCGTAACCATGCTCTTCGGTCTGTTCGTCTTCTTGGCTATGTCGTCAGCGGTCTTCAGCCCCTGTTCCTTCGTGGCCCCAAGTTCTTTCATGGCCGACACTATAAGCTGTTCAATCGGATTCAGTTCTACCATTCACTCATCTTCCTTGTTTTTATTTGCAACAAAGCAAATATAAAATCTACTTCTTTACCCTCAGCTCCTTGTGCTTCGGCCTCAGGTACATCGAACCGCATTTCCTGCACTTCTCGCTGCCCTGCCTGTTCCTGCTCTTGCACTTCCTGCAAATCCAGACCCTGCTCAGGGCTTCATCTGCTAGTGGAAATTTTCCCATTGGCTTGCACCAAAACGAGCGATAGCTATTGGCGAATAAAGTATAATAACTCTACGCTTTCTTCGCCTTCAGCCACCTGGCCATGTCCCTGAAGAGGTCGAACTTGCTGAGGTCGAAGACCCTTATCTTTACGCCCTTTACCTGCTCCTCGTCCAGCTCGAGTATCGTCTTGAACTCGGGCATGAGGCAGTAGGCCACTATCTCGACGTGGAATATGCCCTTGAGGTAGTCCTTCTTAGCGTCGCTGCTCACGAACGGGTAGAAGAAGAAGAGCACGCCGTCGCTCCAGTATAGAGGCATGACTCCGTTCGGCCTTACCGCCCTGAGCATAAGCTCCTCCTTGTTCTCGTACTTGTAGACCTCGTGCAGAACTACTTTCTTCACAGGTTCCTGTGTTATGTCAACCATTTGATCACTCCAATATTATGTCCAGGCTCGGTTTTAGAGGCATGGCCCTGTTTGCCCTCGCGGATTGAGACTTGGATTCGAGCTCCACAACTACCGTGCAGCCCAGCTGTTTTGCCATGTACTCTTTTGCTTCGTTAAAGTTATCAAACTCTTCTTTCTGGGTCTCGCTTACCTCTTTTACCTCATTTAGCTTCTTGGACAGCGCAGTTACAAGCTTTGACGCAGCCTCCTTGTCCACAGTGCTGTCTTTGCCCAGGGCTTCGAGAGCCTTGCCAGGCTTCTTCTCGCGGGCTAGCGTGTTGACCACGCTCCTCTTCCAGTCGCTGGCCACTATTATCTTGAGCTCCCTCGCCTTCTTGTTCGATTTCCTCTGCATAAGTGCTATCACCTGCCTCGCATCTTCTATGCTGGAATCAATCAGGTCTTCTTCCATCTCCACCTTCTGGTTCAACATCTCTTTGTCCGAGGCAGGCCATTTCTCCACGGATGCGAAGGTCGTGTTGCCTAGCATGTGCCACATCTGCTCCGCTACATGCGGGGCGATAGGCTGCAGCATAAGCGAAACCGATGAAAGGAAGTCCCTGACCACTACCCCGTTGTTTCCACCCCTTGCCGCATACCTCTTCAGCTCGAGGACCGAGTCGTAGAGCACGCTTGTATAGGCCGTTCGAAGCTCGAGGTTCTCCATCGCTTTCGTAGCCTTTTCAACCTTGCCGCTGAGTTTCGAGTAGAGCCAGTAATCTATGCGCCTGAGCTCTCCGGACTCATACTTGTCAATGCCTTCTACCGCATCGTATATGTAGCCAAGCCTCTCCTGTATGCCCCTGACCGCCTTGTCGCTGAACTCTGATTCTGTCGATGGATCCGCTCCAGCAATTATGTTTATCCTGAGCGGATCCGCGCCGTACTTCCTGACTCCGTCTATGAGCGGCACTATGTTGCCGAGGCTCTTGCTCATCTTCTCCCCTTCGTAGTTGACGAGCGCGTTAGCGACTATCTGCTTTGGCCAGTATTCCTTGCTGAATACTGCCGCATGATTGAATATGTACATGGTAAGATGGTTGAATATCAGGTCAGAGCCGGAGTGGCGCGATGTGTACTGGTACCAGTAGGAGAACGACTCTTTGCACTTCTTTATGATCGTGTAGTCTATCCCTGTGGCTTTCGAGACTGCGTCAGGGTTCCCCACGCCCTTGAACACGTAATCAAAGAGGGCCGGCTTCAGGCTGCTCTCAGGAATCCCCCTTATGAGGTATGAAATGGTGTAGAATGAAGGGTATATGGTCGAATCAGAGAGTGGCTCTATTATGTACTTGTTGTCCAGCGGGAATCTGGTTCCCAGCCCCTTTGCCCTCGCAACCGCGCGCAGGTCTATCCAGTCTATGGCCGCTGTGAAGGCGTTTTTCGCATTCTCCGGAAGTATGCGCATCTTGCCGAAGACCTGCTTGGCTTCCTCCTTCCATTTCTTGTCGCCGTAATTAAGGAACCACTGGTCCTCCACGACCTTTACCACTATCCTTGTCCCATCCCTGCAAAAGACCGGCGCGTTGACCAACACGAAGATCTCGATTGCACCCCCGTTCTTCATAAGCGTCTCCTTGACCTTTTCCCTGGCTTCGGGCTCGCCCATTCCTTCGTATCCCTTGACTATCATCTTGCCCCAGTGCGATTCCTCCTTGTACTCCAGCTTGGTTGCAGACTCAAGCATCTCGTCGAGCGCGTTTGGATTTGCATGGAGCAGTTCGAGGTAGGCCAGAGCTGG
>JASHTX010000032.1 GCA_030040335.1 Microcaldota archaeon | reverse complement strand
GAGCTGCCTGTCATCAAGGCTTTTGGTGGCACCTGATGGCCAAGATCCTAATCTTCAGGCACGCGCAGACTGCATACAACCGCGATGGGATATTCTGCGGCAAAATCGACGCAGACATAACCGAAGAGGGGATAAAAGAGGCGGAAGGTGTGCGTGAAAAGCTGAAGAACGAGAAAATCACCAAAGCATACACATCGAACCAGCTGCGGGCGATGCACACAATGGAGATAGTATTGCAGGGGCACGTGCCGAAAGTCAAGATTGTGAAGGACGCGAGGCTCAGAGAAAGGGATTATGGGGACCTGACCGGCAAGAAGAAGAAAGAACTTGAGAAGCAGTTCCCGAAGGAGTATCCGCTCTGGCACAGGTCCTATGACGTGCCGCCGCCGAACGGGGAAAGCATAAAGATGGTCTCCGAAAGGGTTGACAACTTCTTGGACGAAGTCGTAATCCCGAACATCAAGCCTGATGATGTCATCCTGTTCTGTTGCAGCAGCAACTCGATGAGGCCGTTAATGAGAAGATTCGGACATCTGACGACCGAAGAGATGTGTACTGTCGAGCACATACGCGGAGACGTGCACGAGTACCAGTATCCCTAGGCGTTCTCCGCCTCTCCGATCCTTATGAGCTCGTTGTGTTTTGCCGTTCTCTCTCCGCCTATTGTACCGTATTTTACGTAGTCCATGCCGAGCCCCACCGCCAGATGCGAGATTGTGTTGTCCTCGGTCTCGCCGCTCCTGTGGGACATAACGGTCGTGTACTTGCTCTTCTTCGCTAGCTTCACGGTATCGAGCATATCTGTGAAGGTACCTATCTGGTTCGGCTTTATCAGTATGCCGTTGCATGCCCCAGACGCTATGCCCTTCTCGAACCGCGCCTTGTTCGTAACGAATATGTCGTCTCCCACTACAACAGACTCGTTCTTTAGAATTTTAGTGATCTTGGCATGTCCCTCATAGTCGTTTTCGTCTAGAGGATCCTCAACCAGGCAGAGTTTGTACTTCTTCGCAAGGTCTGCGATGAAGTTAATCTGCTCCTCAGAACTGAGGGAGCGGTCCTTGTATACGTAGGAGTTGCCTTTGTAGAAAGATGACGCCGCAACGTCTATCGCAGGCAGTATCTTGACGCCGGTCTGGTCTGATACCTCTTTCACCGCGTCTGCCAATACCTGCAAAGCGTCAGTATCAGGAAGAGGCGCCACCCAGGCCTTCTCATCGCCAAGACCTATCGGTATGTTCGTGAACTTCGCGATGAGCTTCTCCCTCACCTTCTCATGCACGCGCACGTTAGAGGATATCGACTCGGCAAACGTTTTGCCGAATGCGACCGACATGAACTCCTGCATTGTGGTGCCTCCGATCGCGTGCTTGCCACCTCCTATGATGTTGCTCACGGGCTTTGGCATCACAGCCTTTGCGTCTTTCAGAAGGTAACGGTACAAAGGGACATTATGCTCTCCTGCAAGCGCATTAAGCGACGCAAGCGAAACTGCTATAGCGATGTTGCCGCCGAGTTTCGAGAAGTCGCTGGTGTCGTCAAGCTCGTGGAGCAACGAGTCGACCTCTGATATCTCTCTGAATTCTTTGCCGTCGAATTTCGGTGCTACGGTGGTGTTGAATACTTTTACACCCTCGTCTATGCTGTTTCTTGGATAGTCCTTGGCCTCGAACTTGCCCTTGCTTGCACCGCTCGGGGAGGTAAATCTGCCAAACGTGGACTCGGAGTAAATGTCAACCTCGACAGTGAACTTGCCCCTCGAATCCAGAACCTTGCGTATGGATATTTTCTTTACTTTCATCTCAGCCCTCCAGTTTTTTTCTATTCAGTAAGGCATTAATAGCCTGTGATGGACTCCTTTTCCCTGACTGCAAGGCAAGCCTCATATCGTGGGTTAAGGAGCAGAGGTTGTTCATTTATATACATTATTCCTCAATCCTCTTTCGAGAACACTAGCTGGTCTTAACATGGGGGTAGAAGTCTATCTGTTTGATGAGGTACCGAAGGGAAACGTCACCAAGAATGTGCTGGGAGGGAAGGGATACGGCCTTGTGGAGATGACGCAGCTCGACCTGCCGGTCCCGATGGGAATAGTCATAACGACAAGGATGTGCAACGACTTCTTCAAGAACGACAAGAAGATATGGCCAGAGCTGAAAAGTGCGATACTCAAGAAGGTTGAGACGCTGGAGGGCCGCGTGGGGAAGAAGTTCAACGATGTAGAGAACCCGCTTCTGGTATCAGTAAGGTCTGGAAGCCCGCTCTCGATGCCGGGCATGATGGACACGGTGCTAAACCTCGGGATAAATGACAGGATAACAGAGGCGCTCGCAAAGAAGACGCGCGACGAGAGGTTTGCATACGATACCTACAGGAGGTTCATACAGCTCTTCGGCAAGATAGTGATGGGCATTGATGGCGCGAAATTCGACAGGATACTGGAGAAGGTTAAGGAGGAGCATAGGGCAAAGAGCGACATAGAGGTGAAGGCGGACGGCTGGAAGGAAGTCGTCAAGAGGTACAAGGCATTGGTAAAGAAAGAAGCCGGCAAGGACTTCCCTCAGGATCCTACAGAACAGCTTCTGATGGCAGTTGGTGCGGTCTTCAACTCGTGGTGGAACCCCAGGGCAGCCGCATACAGGAAGATATACAGGATACCTGACTCGCTCGGCACAGCGGTCAACATAATGATGATGGTCTACGGCAACCTTGATGACAAATCCGGCACAGGCGTAGCATTCACCAGGAATCCGTCGACCGGAGAGAAGGAACTCTACGGGGAGTTCCTGATGAGGGCGCAGGGAGAGGATGTTGTCGCGGGCATAAGGACGCCGCTCCAGCTAAGCAAACTGAAGGGGCAGCTTCCGGATGCTTACAAGGAGCTCGCTAGGATAATGGGCATACTGGAGAAGTACTTCAAGGACATGCAGGACATCGAGTTCACGATTGAGGGCGGCAAGCTGTACATGCTGCAGACAAGGACCGGCAAGAGGACCGCAACTGCTGCGGTCAAGATCGCAATCGACATGGAGAAGGAAGGCCTGATAAAGAGGCAGGAGGCGGTTCTTAGAGTGGAGCCCGACCAGCTACAGCGCCTTCTTTACAAGCAGATAGACCCGAAGGCGAAGATGACGCCTATAGCGAAGGGATTGCAGGCTTCGCCAGGTGCAGCCGTTGGTAAGGTGATGTTCACCGTGGAAGAGGTGCAGCAGGCAAAGGAAAAAGGGGAGAAGGTGATATTGGTAAGGCCCGAGACAACGCCTGAGGATATTGCCGGAATTGCGGCATCTGATGGCGTGCTGACAAGCAGGGGCGGGATGACGAGCCACGCAGCGGTGGTGACAAGGGGAATGGGCAAGCCATGCATAGTCGGCGCAGAGGGCATAAGCGTAAGCCTGGACAAGAGGATCTTCAGTGTGGATGGCAAGCAGATCAAGAAGGGGGATGTGATAACCATAGACGGAGGCAGCGGACTGGTCTACACCGGCGAGATGCCGCTTGTTGAGCCTGGAATAAACGACCAGGTCGCTACGATACTAAAGTGGGCCGATGGATACAGGAGGCTTGGCGTGAGGGCGAACGCAGACACGCCTACGATGGCGGCAAAGGCCAGGGAGAACGGCGCCACTGGCATAGGACTTGACAGGACTGAACGTATGTTCAACGCGCCAGAGAGGCTCGCGCTCGTGCAGAAGATGATACTCGCAGATAGCATGGAGGAGAGGCAGAAATACCTGGATATGCTCAAGCCCCACCAGAAAGGGGACTTCGTGGGAATCTTCAAGGTGATGGAGGGCTTGCCGGTGACAGTGAGGCTGCTCGACATGCCGCTCCACGAGTTCTTGCCAAAAATGGAGGAGATACTTCCTCAGGTTGTGGAACTCAGGCTCACAGGCAAGAACAAGGAGGAGCT
>JASHTX010000031.1 GCA_030040335.1 Microcaldota archaeon | reverse complement strand
ACCGTGCTTGCAAACCGCACCGCAAACAGTGCGCTCTGCGCAAACGTAACAGAGGGCCAGGGGAGAGACCTGTGCGAGTATCAGTCGGCAGCATACACGTACACGAACACTACAGTCAACTATACGGCGCTTGACGCCGAGTGCGAAAAGACGGGCCAGCTGGAGCAGGAGTGCATGGAAGGCGTGGAGCTAGGCCGCGCAGTCAGCACCATGAACGTGACCCTGTGCGGACAGCTGTCATCGGAGTTCACAGACCAGTGCTACAGCCTGCTTGCCAGCACATACAAAAACGCAAGCTACTGCGGCTACATTTATAACGTCACGCAGGAAAGCGCGTGCGTCGGCGGCTCGTGAGTGTTGTCTTGAAGGGTTTGGTCTCCTGCATAAAGCATTATACCGACGCAGCGTCAAGCAGCTACTTCATCGTTGCAGGCGAAGAGAAGAATGCAGAGACAAGATGCATGAGCAGCGGCGTGCTGCTGGATGTTGGCGAGGTGATAGAGTTCTCTGCAAAAGAGGGCGCGATAGAGAAGGCGCAGGCGGTTACCGGGAGCAGGGGCGCCGACACGTTCGCCAAGAGCATACAGAAAAATGCGAAGAGCCTCGTTGCCGGCCGGATCTACCACACCGGAACGGCAGAGATAGATTCGGTAACAGAAAAGCTGTGGGGCAGGATCACAGACGCTATGCTGCTCCTTGCAAGGAAGATGGTGCTCGGAGCGCCAATAGTGATAAGATTCCACAACGATATCGACGGGGCCAGCGGCGCGCTGGCGCTTTACAAGGCGATAGCGCAGGCAGAGAAGAGCGGCAAAGGGCTGGCGTATAAGCCAAACATACTTTGGCGCATGCACGGCGGGGTCTCTTACGGGAAAGAGGACGCGGGCAACGACATGCTTGCATGCAACAACTACGAGTGCGTGGAAAAACCCCTGCTCGTGGTCCTTGACTTCGGCACGTCTGAGGAGAGCAACCCTGGCGTAGAGGCTGCGAAGGAGCATTTCGACGTCATATGGCTTGACCACCATCCGCTTGTCGAGAAATTCGAGGGCGCGAAGCTAACGCATTATATAAATCCATGGAATTTCGGCGGCGATTCAAACTATACGGCCGGCTTCCTGGCCTGCATCTTCGCAAAGGCGCTAGGCGAACTGGACACAAAGGACATGGAGCTTGCATCCTTCATCGGGGATTACAGCGTCTACTCAATGCCGACCCCGCAGAGCAGGAAGCTTGCAGCGCTGCTAGACCTGCTGACAAGCGACACGCGCATGGTATCCGGGCTGAGGGGCGCGCTGAACCCCGAGGACATAGAGCGCGTGCTGAAAGACGAGAAGAAGAGCGAGGAGCTTATCGCATACGCAGAGAACCGGGTTTCGGAGATGCTAGATCTGGGAATCAAATCCGTGAAGGTCTACAAGGCCGGGGCGACACAGATATACGTAGCGGACTTTGAGGCGATACGGATAAACGAGCAGGAGAGGTATCCGCTGCCTGGCAGGTTCGCGTCGAGGCTTCTTGGAAGGATAGAGGAACTCAACAAGACGCCCTGCATACTCCTCCTGCACTTCGGCAGCTTTGTATCGCTGAGGATGAGCAAGGGCCTGATAGAAAAGGTGGAGCTGCTGAAGACGCTTGAGAGCGTCAAGAGCGACTACGCAGAATACGTTGACTCAACGGGCGGACACAGCAACGCCGCGAGCATCAAGCTGAAGAGCGAGCGGATGAAAAAGGAGGTGATCAAGCTCACTGTAGACAAGCTGAAAAAAGAGCTGGAGCCGGGTTAGCGGATTAGCTGTTTATGCTCAGGGTAGCAATCTGTTGCGTCGTTGTTTTGTTGTTGCTCCGGAACGAAATCCAGATCGAGGTCGTGTATGGCCCCTCTGACGGAAGCTGAAGCCCGGAACTGCCACCGCTGATCGTGACGTTTTGAACACTGCCAGAGGGTAGCTGCGGTATGACACTGGAATGCGGCAATGCTGAAGCGGCGTATGCGGTCTTATTTGCCCCTGTGGAAGAAACAGGCACTGCATAGAGAGTTATGTTTTCCATTGTAAAGCCTTGGGTCTGCCCAAATGTGAAGCTCAGTTGGCCGTTGGCGAGATTGACGTTGGAGCACAGGTAGCCCAGCTTGGGCACGCAGGTGCTGCCTATGAGATAAGAGGCTGAGGTCGCAATAGACCCGGATGTGTATGGAGAGCCATTTCCAGCGGCCGCTCGGGGCCACAAATACCAAAGCAGGATGGCGAATACGATAATCGCAGCAACGACTATCAGTATCGCGCTTGACTTCATCTTTGCTTTCTGGCTCTCTGGCTGAACCTGTTGCTCCGAGGACTCCATCAAGTCTATTTTGTCAGGATGTAATTAATGCTTATCGCCAGTTCAGAAACTGAAAAATAGTTTGGCGAGAGGCGGAGCTACACTCCGTGGAACCAGAAACCCTTGTCTCCGGAATCCTTCTTCTTTTTGAAGACCCTGTCAAGAACCGACTTCTTCTTTTTCTCTTCCTCGATCTTTACTCCAAGCTGTGCGGCGAGCTCAGGGTGCTGGATCAGGTATTCGTGCTGCCACGCGTGGAATTTCTCGAGCTTCTTCTTTTCGTAGGCGTTTTTGCCGGCTTCGTACTCGGGCTTCATCTTCTTCCACTCCTCCATTGTGTATCCGTATGGCGCATGTTCTCTTATGCTCGGAGGGTTGAACTGGTATTTGTAAATCTCATTGTAATAATCGACATCTCTTTCCTGCATGCCTTCGGTGCTTACGTAAACGCCTTCCTTCGCCAGGAAGTCGACTATCTGCTGCAGGCTCATCTTCGCCTTCCTGCTCTCAGCCTCGAGTGGGTTGTACGTTATCTTTATCTTCCTGGCCACGAACTCGACCTTTGCGAAGAGCACGGCTTCAAGCAGCATTATTCTGTACTGCAGCCTCGCGGAGTGCTCCGCGTCTATAAGCTCGTCTTTCCTGATGTTTACGAACGTGACCTCCTTGACGGTTTTGTAGGGTACCCGGAATTTTACTCCGTTCTCCTCTACGTACTCCTCATATTCCTTATTCTCGGCTCGCTCCCTCTCGAGCTCTTTTTGGTAAGTAATATCGTCGGTGCCTTCTCTCCTGTCCATCTACACCACAGTTTTATGTGAATCAGTGCCCGCCGCAGCCGCAATCTCCGCCGCAGGAGCATCCAGCGCCGTCCTCCTTGCCAGCGCCACCTTCTTTGCATCCGCAGGATCCCCCGGCTGCGTGCTCGTGCTCATGCATATCGCTTTCCATGTTCTCTGCCGCACCGGCCGTGACAGGAACCTGAACAGGCACGGTCTTGCCGTAAGTTGTCTCGGCAACAGCGACCTTAGGTCTCTTTGCCCTAAGCTCAGCGGCTTCTCTCATGTTAACAGGCAGCGTGAAGTAGTCGGTGCCCTTTACGTAAAGATTCTGGTACTCGGGCGTTGCCTCCAATGCCTTTATATCCCTCTTGTACTTGTCTGCAGCGTAATTCCAGTTTGCATGCGACTCTTCCCACTCCTTGCTCGGTATCGCGTACTGCCTCTGCACCTTGTCCCTGTAGAC
>JASHTX010000030.1 GCA_030040335.1 Microcaldota archaeon | reverse complement strand
TATTGTTTTATCAGCGCTGCGTTGCCAGTTCCAGCTACCGCGATTTCTATTGCCTTCTCGTATTCCTTTCTGTTAATCCTTTCCAGTATCCTTTTACCTACCATGTGCGGATGCGCTCGCCTTCCTTTCACAGCGTACGGTATTCTCCTTACCTGGCCCATTGCGCCTTTTGCGAGGACCTGCCTTGGCCTCGCCGGCAGTCCGGTGTGCCTCAGCGTCCTGTATGTTCCGTACCTGCCGACGTACTTGGCGGAAGTATTCATGCCAGCGAATACATAATGACCCTGCGGCTGGTAGGCTGAGCTTTGCTCCGCAAGAAGCGCCCTCCTTACAATATCCTCTCTGTACTCCATGCCGAATACTTCTGGAAGCGTTACCTTCTTCTCAACGCTTCCGTCTGTGTGGTAAACATTCGCATCCATATCAAGCACCCTGTTTTGAAGTTGTGGAGATGTAGGTTATCTTCGGCGCAATCGCTTTCTTGCTCGGTCTCAGTGCCTTCCTTATTCTCACAAGTCTCTTTGCCCTTCCTGGCACAGAACCTTCAAGGACCAGGTAATCATTCCTCAGGATTCCGAAGTTCAGGAAACCGTCCTTGGGCGTTATTGATGCAGAATCCTGCGTGGTGCCGACCTTGAGAACCCGCTTGTTCAACTCCGTCCTGTAGTTGAACCCGAGGTGCCCTGCCATTGGAACAGAGAAAAGCACCTTTGGAGGGTGCCATGCGCCCAGGGTTCCAACGTGTCTCGATTTGCCTGTGGATTTGTGGTATAATTTTGCTACGCCGAACCTGTGCACAGGGCCTTCCCAGCCCTTGCCCTTTGAAACGGCGATTATATCAACGAACTCGCCGGCACCAAGAACCTCTCCTGGCTTGAGTTCTTTGCCCATGTATTTTTCTATGAAAGCAAGCTTCTCCTCAGGTCCCTTGCCGCCGAGCCTCATCTCGAACCTTATCTGCTTCTTTATGCCTATACCAAGCCCTGAGGGGTCTGCGAGAGCAAGGGCGGTAACGTCATCATATTCTTTCACGTTCTTCTTTGCCTCATTGAAGTTTGTGCTCTTTGCTGACTTCATGCCCAGTTTCTGTGCGAGTGCCTTATCGTATACGACCCCGGCGCTCTGCCTGTACATGTACTTGCTCTTGTAGAATCTTGCACCGTATATGAATATCCTTGGGAAAACGAGCACCGTGACAGGCCTTATGACCTCCTGCCCCTTGGAGGGCGAGTCAGAGTCATCCACCAGGCCTACGTGCGTCATCCCGGCTTTGAAGGCAACCAATGACGAGATTGCGGGCTCGCTGCCTGTTGGCCAGTTCCTCACTCTTGGAAGTAGCTTCTGCGCCCTCCTATGGGGCCAATATTCTAGCGAACCTTTGTGACTCATGCCTAATGCACCTGAAAAAGAGCGCAATAGTCTGGCTAAAAGCCAAAAATAACAGGAATAGTAGGCGATTTAGCTTTATATTAATATCGGAATTTGCGGAAGCAAGCCAAGGTTATTCCGAATGGGTCACGTGGCGCAGGTTCCTGAGGAGGTGCATACGCTACCAGCAGGGCAGCAAGCTCCGCGGCATATTGTGCCGCTGCACCCGACCACGCAGGTGTTGCCGCTGCATGTGTCGCCAGATGGGCAGCATGAAGTTCCGCAGACAACTCCGCTACAACCTGAAGACGAAGTGATTGTGAATGCAGCAGATCCAGAGGCGCCGTAGCTATCCGTCGCAGTCACTTCCACAGTTCCAGTGTATTCGCTCGTGCCTATCTGCGGCACCGGAAATGAAGTTGTGAAAGTTCCGACTAGCGCAGCTGTTGCAGTTGTAACCAGGGTGTTCCCGAAATCCACTGTCACAGCGCCTGGAGCAAAGTTCGTGCCGGTCAACGTTACTGTGGTTGAGACTGGCCCCGAAGCAGGCGAGATTGTTATGGCACGCCCTCCGGATGTATCAGAGAAAGTGGCCGTTGCAACTACGGCTCCGTTGTTTTGATAAGCGGTGACCGTCAGCGATATAGGACCGCTATATCCCCCTGCAAGGGTGATGGTTGTGCTGAACGTACCGGTCTGGCTGGCTGTGGCAGTCCATACTGGTTGTGGATCAGGAAGCTTGATAGTCACGGGACCTGGTTGAAACCCTGTGCCAGTGACCTGGATTACAGTTCCCGCAGGACCCGAAGAAGGAGTGATCGATATCGATGGCTGTGCGACGGGCTTTGCTTGTGGCCCGAACACCGCAGTCTCCTGTATGTCGCTTCGCATTATTACTGTTGCCGTCTGGCTGTTGCCGGTGTAGCTGCCGGTACCGGTTCCAGTCCATCTCAAGAAAGTGTAGCCGCTTTGCGGGGTTGCCTTGATCGTCACGCTGGAAAACGTTTTGTAGTAGCCTGTTGCAGGCGATACAGAGCCATTGTCGGCCGGGTAAGCGCTCATTGTGAGCCTGAAGCTGCAAAAGCCTGTTTGTGTGCATAGCGAGATAGGAGTAGGAAAGACAACCAGAAGGAAGCCTACCGTGCCCAAGACCATTGCGGCCAATACAGCAGTATTCAGATTGGTGGCACCCATCAAATCCACGGGTATATACATAGCGGCTGGATATTTATAAGTTTCTCCTATTAGCGTCTTGATCGGAAAAGAGATGCAGTTGAATATGATTCTGCTTCAATCAAGTTCCGGTCTTGCATATACTGGAGCAAGTGGCAGAAGTAGTGCATGTGCCTGTAGTCTGGCCCTGGCAGGTGCAGCAAATATCAGGCGCGGTGCATGCGGGGTTGCAGTTGCCTGGAGGTGGGTTGCAGCTGAGCGTCCCTGGAACGCAGCCGTAGGCGCAGCTTGAGGGGCAGGTGGGTCCTGAGCTGCAGATGACCGTATCGTTCACACACCCATAGAGGCAGTATGAAGGGCAGGCTGGCGCAGGGCTGCAGGTAGCGCTACCAGCAGCGCAGCCATATTTGCATGTTGACGGGCAGGTCGTGCAGTCCGCGCTCCCTGAAGTGCCGCTTACACACGTGCCGCAAGTCTGCTGCAGGTTTCCGCACAAAGGATTTGTACCGGTGCATGTCCAAGTTCCTGCCGCATCATAACAAGGTAGGGAGGTTGTTGTGACTATCAGAGGGGTAAAGATTGCCGTTTCCTGTATGTCGCCGTTCATCTCCACACTGGCTGTGGAGTTGGTGCCGGTATAGCTGCCGGTTCCGGTACCTTCCCACATCGAGAATGCGTAGCCGCTTTCAGAAGTGGCTTGGATTGAGACAGGCCCTGGAGTATAATAGCCGGTTACAGGCGATACCGTGCCTTCTGTGGCTGGCGAGGCCGTTAATGTAAGCCTGAAGTTGCAAAAAATCCCTATTCCGCAAAGGAAGCTAACAGAGGGGAAAATGGCTGCCAGAAGTACGATAGTGCAGAGCGCAATGATTGCGATTTGTTTGGAGCTGAGTTCTGCGTAATCTGCCTCGCCCTCCTCTTCCATCCTGTCGCCAATTATATACGCTGAATGTGTTTATTTATAGGTTTTGGCTGTCAGGCGCTGGCTGTTTATCTGGAGCCGTTCTTTTTTATCAGCGAGTCTACTCCGGAGACGACTTTCAGTTGCTTTATTGCGCTGCTCAGCGAAGAGAGCATTGCGACTGGATCGTTGGCCGTTATGCTTATCTCAAGGTCGTTCTTTGTGGCTTTGAATGAGACGCTGCCTCTTTTGTATTTCGTGCCTTTGCCTATTATCTTTACGTAGTCTTTTGCAGGCGAATCAAAGTTTATCTTTAACCTTGCGCTGGACAAAGAAGCACCTAGTCGTCCCTCTGGCTCTGCCCTGAAGTTACGCTTGGTCTGTTTCTGTTTGTACCGAAGCCTTTCTCAACTATACCCCTGTACTTTGTGCCAGTGCTGGTAATCCCTCTGTACGCCCTGCCGCGCTGCGCCACTATCCCGGCGTAGACCCTATCGTTCATTATCTCAGGATGAGTTCTGTCAAGAAGTATCACTTCGAAGAACTTGTAGTTGCCGTCCTCGCCGACAAAATACGAGTTGAGCACCTCGCAGTTGGAGAATCTCCTTGCGGCCCTTTCCTCAGCCCTGGCCTGCAGCGACTTCCTGTAAGCGTAGAACATTCCAGACTTTGAGGGCTTCCTGCCGGCCTTGATCTTCCTCCTCTTGCTCAGTCCGCGGTCAACGCGCACTCGCGCGATCAGGACGCCTTGTTTTGCCCTATAACCAAGCTCTCTTGCCCGCGCAATGTTGGTTGGGCGCTCGGCTCTGAATACTGGAGGATCCTTTCTCCAAGCGACCAACCTAGACTTTACGGCCTGGGATCTCGCCTTGTACCCTCCTTGGAAAGACCTCAGCATGTATTTGTATGCGCTCATGTTTTCACAGGCAAAAAAAGCTAATGAAGTCGGTAAACCTCAGTTGCTTGGTAGTATATCTGCTAGACCTTTTAGATATAAATATGTTGCTGCGTACGCTGGCAACGTTACAGTTTCTTTGTTGTAGGGCCCGAAGGTCTGGTTGCCTATTTCAAGCCCGTATCTGGAGTCGGCGACGATCTTCAACTCTCCAGTCTTGAAGGCGAGTGCGCCTTTCATCGGGTCGAATATCTCAAGAGCCGCAAGAGAGGGGACTGTCTTTGCTATAAGACCAGTGCCTCCGTGTATAGAATCAGGGAGGCGCATCAGATGCGATGGGTCGTTGGTTACACCCTTGTCTATCCTGTTCCCCTGGTTTATTATCTGCTTGTTTAGAAGGTTCTCGAAAACCTCGTCGCGGTGGGGTATGCTGAAAAAATCCCAGTTGCCCTTTGATACCTCTTCCTTGACCCGCGTCATGTCGTTGAAGATTTTTGTAGCGACATCCTTCTTTATGCCGAGCGAGGTAAGGTCTTCTTTGCTGCTGGTTGCTTCCACAAAAGCTTTCGCGACCTTGCCTCTCCAGCCGCCATCGGAAGGTTTCGGTCCCATCTGCTTCTTGTGCCTGGGGTCTACCGGAACGGTATAGAAGAAAGTCTTGATATCTGGCTGCTGGCCGAAGATATAGCTGCTGATTTCCTCTCTTGCATGCTTGTCGAGCATGAGCACGCTCTCCTTCCTCATGTGCACGTGGTAGCCCCTGTTGCCGCTGAAATTTATTTCCATCTCTTTTGTTGAAAAGCCGAAGTCTGGAACAAGGAAGTTCTCGATAAGCTTGATCGCCTCTTCCTTTGCGGCTTGCAGGCATTTATCGCACACCCATTCCTTCCCGTGGTCCAGCCTGCATGGCAGCTTCACTATATCTCCTGCGTCTATGTCGAATCTCAGTTCTGAGCCAAGCCACTCTTTCTTCTCCATCGGGCTCGCGTCAGGCTGCCTGTAGTATGCGGCGGAGTAGTCAACATGAAGGGGAGCCATGTCTACAATGTATTTGTGTAAGTCAGCATCAGTCTTGAATGACGCATGCCTGCCGGCTATCCTGGATTCGAATGTGCCGAAACCGAATTC
>JASHTX010000029.1 GCA_030040335.1 Microcaldota archaeon | reverse complement strand
ATCGCCCTTGGTCAGGACGCTCATGAACAGCTTGGCGAAGTTTATCGACTTTGGCTGCTTCTCCTTGTCTATGAACTTCCTTATCTGGACGAGTTTTCGCAGCGCGATGATCTTTCTCTCTATTCTGCTCTTGCCCTGCATCTCGTTGACTCCGTCTTGAAGGTGCTCAAGCAGTCCTGCAACATCCACGAATCTTGTAATAGGAACTATTCTGTTATCGTTGTCTAGGAAGACGTAGGTGCCCGCACCGCATGCAAAGTGTATCGAAAGATCGTACTTGTACTTTCCGCTAAGCGCCTCTATGAACCTGTTCAGGCCTCCAACGTATGGTACGGAGAACCAGTCCTCTTTTGCTATCACGCCACCCGTCTGCTGCTCTATCTGCTTGATTGCGCCTGGTATCGTGATTCGCTGCTTCTCCCTCATCCTCGCCGGCATTCTGCCCACCAGAGATACGGGCTGGAAGTTGACAGCCTTGATTACGTCGAGGTTGTTGAGCGCGAAGTTGATTATGCCGCCGAGTTCGTGATCGTTTATCGTTCTGATTACCGTAGGCACGAGCACTATTCCCATGTGGGCCTTCCTCGCTGCCTTCAGCGTCATCGGCACTTCCCAGTGGTTCTTCGGGTTTGCCCTCTTGCTCACGCCGTCGAAACTCATGTAAAGTGTGCTTACTCCGGCGTGCCTGAGCTTCATCATCTGCTCTGGGTGAATGCCAAGGTTTATTCCGGTTGTGTTGAGCTGTATCTGGTTGAAGCCTGCTTCCCTTGCCATTGTGACTATCTGCGCTAGATCCTCTCGCATCGTCGGCTCGCCTCCGGTTATCTGGAGCGCGTTTGCAGGTATAGGCTTCTGGTTCCTGAGCTTTACGAACATCTTGTTCAATTCCTCGCGCGTAGGCTCGTAGACTGGCTCTCCCTCCTTTGCGTAGAAGAAGCAGTACCAGCACGATAGGTGGCACCTGTTTGTTATGACCACATTGACGAGTCCGCTGTGCGATTTGTGCCTCAGGCACATTGCGCAGTCGAACGGGCAGTTCTCGCCCTTGTTTATGACGTCAGGGTTGTCGAAGCCCCTGCCGTAGTAATTGTAATTCCTCATGCGCATGTACATGTCGTAGTCTTCCCAGTATTTCTCTATTGTCCAGCCGCAGTCTGTGCAGTACTTCCTGATCATAACGAAGTCGCCATCCTTGTAGATGGTCCCGTCGATGATAAGCTTGCAGTTGGGGCATACGGTCTTTGTCTTGTCTATGACCGGCATTGCCTCTATTTCAGCCTGAGTCCTATGATAGGGTGCCTGCAGCGGGTCTACCGCAGTCTGCATAGTCTGCACCTCTATGTCCATTGCATTATTCGGTCTGTTACTTCCACTGATTCCCAATCAAACGCCCCTTGTATTACTCTGTTATGAACGGAAGATATTTAAGGCTTTTTCAATCATTTTTCCCCATCATCATGGAAGCATTCGTTTATCGGCGAAGTCATGCTGCTTGAACTCACAGCCGTCTCTGGTTCCTCTGGATCCAGAACGAAAATGAGGACAATGTATATATAGCACCGGGAAAGAGGTAAAACATCCTATAGGAAAATTTGGCCGTAGTATGAACAATGGTAGCGGCGTCACCTACGTGGTGAGGCCGGAGAAGGGACAGGAACACAGGATCCAGCTGATCCAGGAGCATTTGCAGGTGGCAAAGGAGCGGTTCCTGCAGAGCGCTGCATTCAGGAGCCTGCGCGAACTCAGAGAGGAGATGAAAGGAAAGAGCGCAGAACTGGAGAAACTGAGGCGCTCTACTGTGGACGAAAGCAACCCGTTTTTGGGGATAGAGGAGAGGGAGCTAAAGGCAATGCCGGTATATGCCCAATACCAGAAGCTTGCAGCCACCGAGAGGAGGTTCGAGAAAAAGCGCGAGCGGCTGATGGCCTCGATAAGCGACAATGACCAGAGCATCGTAGAGTTTGTGAAACAATCCAGAACTTCCCTCAAGCAATCGGCTCTTGCGCTGAAGAAGGATCCGAGAGACCTGGCGGGAACAACAGAGAAGCTTATCCGGGGCCTTTTGGACGAAACTAAAAGGCCGAGCGATCTGATGCTTGACATGCTGAAAAACGGCGGACTCACAAGGGAGCAATTGGGTACCGTGGTTCGGGAGATACTGGGCAAGGACGAGGACATCAGCAAAGGCATATTCGCCCTTGCAGACATTGACAAGGGACTGGTTTCCATACGCGGAAAAATGAGGGGCATAGAGGCCAGCAAGGTGACCTTCAGCACGGGCAGCGATAGGTCATTCGGCGTTACGCTGGCGGACATCAGAAACGAAGCCGCAACTACCAGACAGAAAACGGATGCAATAAAAAATGCTCATGCAAAATTCTCGGCGGGTGCTGAGAAGCTAGACGAACAAAGAAAGCAGCTGGAAGAACTGAAGAAGAAGGCAGCGGAGACGTTTGCCAGGATTTTGATGGAGAGCGGCGTTGCGGAGTTTGTTCATACTGTGGTCATCGACCCTTCTGGAAATTTGCTGAAT
>JASHTX010000001.1 GCA_030040335.1 Microcaldota archaeon | reverse complement strand
ACATTAAAAAGGGTTCTTCAGGAGGGGGCATCAGGGCTGCAGCCAGTCTATTTCGAAGTAATCGTTCTCGCTGCCCTGCAGTTTTATCTGCTTTACGTGGTAGTAGGTGACCGCGGTTTCCCTGTCTGCGATCGCAAGCAGCAGCTCAAGCCTCATTCTCTTCGCCCTGTCAAGGGCTCCGGCAAGTTCCTGGCCGCCGATGTATTCGTCCTCGCTCAGCGACAGCATTGCATACTTTGGTGAAGAGTTGTTGGGATTGTCGGCCTCACCACCGTGTCTGTGGTAGAGAACATAGTCTATTTCCTGCTTTGCGTTGCTTGTCTTGCCAGGAACCGCGAGTATGAACGTTTTCCTTACCGAGTGCGCCACCCTTATCGCACGCGCCCATTCTGATATGAGGAGTCTGGAGCTCTTGGGGAAGACGTGTATCACGTGTTTTGAGTGGGTCCAGTCTCCATTCCCTGCCTTCATGGGCTTGGCCCCAGGGAAATACAGCCTGAAATGAGTCCCAAACTTGAACCCTGTCTTGACAACGTAGCCCTTCTCCCGCCAGTCGCGGTAGACATCGTAAAGACTAGGGAATTCCTTTCTTCTGGAGCCTGCGAGCTTGGCGAGGCTGTCGTTCGACATGTTGGTAAGCTCCAATTTGCCTTCGTCTATCAAGAATTGGGCCTCAAAGATATCTAGCTTGTTCGCTTTGCCCTTCTCGGAAGCCTTGTAGGAACCGTATTGGCCGAACCAGAACTTCTCATAAAGCTCTTTGCCAGCGTCCTCTTCCTCAAGCATCGTTATGAAATCGGTTTTGTAGAACGCGCCGTGAAGTTTTATTGAAGGCAGCCGCAATTTCGACGAGGGATATTTTTTGATCGTTGTCTGGTTTGGCTCGCTGTAGTGTTGGCCGGGAATTATTGCGACAAGGCCTCTATCACGCCAATCTTTGTACGTGAAGTATCTGGCAACGAACTTGTTTGTTTTCCAGAATCTCGATGCGAGCTGGTTGAAAGACACCTGCCTACCGGCCTGGGCGCAGGCGGCATTGCGCATGTCCAGCAGATAGAGGGTTTCCTCTACTGACAATTCGAGCTCTTTCCGGTCATAGGTGCCGTAGAAGCTGTTTTTCAGAAGATCCCTCGTAGACGGGTCTATTGCTGTGGCTCTTCCGCTTGTTTGCAACGTCAATTCCAGCATCACACTATTATCACCAGCAAAGTAGATAAACTTTGAAATCCAGTTACTGGCATGGAAGAGATGCCAGATACAGGCAAGAACATAACCCAGCTGGACAAGGTAACTGCACTGATAGACCTGGGCAACAATGTCCCGAAATTCCTATCAACTGTTGACAATTGGTACGATGTCCTGTTCCTCTACGCCGGATTCAAGAAGAAAGGCTTCTTTTTGAAGTTCAGGAACGGCTACAGAGTGAAAATAAAGTCGATTGACGATTTGTTGCATATAGTGGACAGGGCAGAGGTCCAGAAAGACCTTATAAAGTCCTTTGAAATACCATTCGAGGCGAAAGACAACGTGGTTTCTTTTAAGTTCACAGGAAAGAAACTGCACTTCTACTACGACACGGAGAAGCAGCTTCTCAACACGATAGCCTCCATAAGGGACATTTACTTCAAGGATGAGTACGCACGGCTTAATGTGAAGGGCAAGGTAGTGGTGGATATAGGCGCGCACATTGCCGACACCGCAATCTACTTCGCCTTGAAGGGCGCAGCGCACGTGTACTGCTTTGAACCATATCCACATTCATACAGGATTGCAAAAAAGAACGTCAAGCTCAACGGACTTGAAGACAGAATAACTGTATTCAACGAGGCTTGCGGAGCGAAAGAGAGCAGTATCGTATTGGATCCGCATTACGGCAGCGTAAGCGGGGATGACCTGAAGAAGTTCAAGAAAGGGCAGCGCATAAGGATAGAGACCTTGAGCAACATCGTCAACAGGTTGAAAATGAAGAATCCAGTCTTGAAGATGGATTGCGAAGGCTACGAATATGGAATCGTGTTAGGGACAAAGAGCAAAGTTCTGCGTCTCTTTGACCAGATAATACTCGAATATCACTATGGCTACCTAAACCTTGAGAAGAAACTCAGGAGTGACGGTTTTAGGGTGTGGCATTCCGGCCCAAAGAAGACCATAAATTGTTTTGCAAGGAGCTGGAAGATGACCAATGGGCTCGTCTTTGCGGAAAATCCGGATATTTAGATTACTGATTCTGCTTCGTTATTCTCTGCAGGCTCTCTTCCTCTGCGAATGTAAGCCTGGAAGGTATTATTATAGAAAGGACCTTTCCTTCAAGTTCTTTTTCGATCTTTTCGCCAATAGCTCCTAGTTTTACGTCAATTATTCTCTGGCTTCTCTTTCCTAGGTCTCCAAGTATCAGAACCCTGAGGTTTTTTGTAATGGTCTTTGTCTTTTTCTGGGCTTCTACATCAGTAAGTATCCGTATTGCCTCTCTTATTGTCATGGGCCTCCTGTTTTTCTGGTCTATGTCAAAGAGAAGGAGCGTGTGCTCCTTGTTTTCCATGTTGTTGCGGATTACGTCCAAGAATGAGACGGGTTTGTAGTGTTCTGACCAGAAAGGCAGGGTTGCTGTAGGTCCGAATTTGTAAACATCTAGCCCGCTTTCCCCTATTGCCACAGAAAAGACATTCGGGGAATGGAAAACTTCGGTTTTTACATGCTGCTTTCTCGCTTCGTTCAGGATTATGCTGTGAGTTGTTGCAATCAGGGGGTCTCCAGGAACCAGTATGGCGATGTCCTTCTTCTTTGCCAGCGCAACTGTCTCTTTAAGATCATCTTCTAGGTTGTGTCTTTCTATCGTTTCGATGTGCTTGCCTGCCTCTTTTTCTATAAATGCAATGTAGTTCTTCGGAGCAAACGAGGTGTACGTTTCAAGATAAACTGTATCTGCATTTCTGATCGCTTCAAAGCCTCGCAACGTCAAATCTTTTGTATCAAGACCGAGCCCGACTAAAACAAGCACCTAATCACACATGGCGTCTATGAACTCCGTTATCTTGGCCTTTTGGTCTTTTGCCTTTACTATACTGCTCGATACGAGCACTCCGTCAAACCCGAAACTTATCGCCGCTGCCGCGTCCTCTCCTGATTGGATACCTGCGCCGCAGAGCAAAGCGCCTCTGAACCCTGCACGCTTTACTGTATGTTCTGTTTGCTTCAGGAGATCCGGGCGGTACTGGGAGACTGCCTTGCCGGTGCCTATCAGATCCTTAGGCTCTATTGCAATGCAGGTAGGTCTCATTGCAGCGACTTTTTGCGCCTCTGCTGCAGTTTCAACGCACACGCACGTTTCCAGGCCGATCGTCTTTGATCCCACAACCATTGCTTCCAGCGCGTGGGCTTCAAGAGGGGCCTCGCTGTGGTTCAAGATAGTTCCGACTGCACCTGCTGCCCTGACTGCCTCAGGGATTATCGCCGCGGTGCTCATGCCAGATTTATCGTTGTTAACACCTTGGCAGTAGACCGGCACCTCTACCATTTTGGAAACAGTGCTCAGGAAGGGG
>JASHTX010000028.1 GCA_030040335.1 Microcaldota archaeon | reverse complement strand
GCTATCCTCTTCTCCCTTTCCTCTTTCGGTATCCTGTAGAGCATCGCGTGAAAATCAAGGTTCTCCCTGCCGGTGAGCTGGTCATCAAGGGAGGGATCCTGGAAGACTATGCCGATATCCTGCCTCACTCCGGGAGGGTCTTTCTTCACATCATGGCCTGCGACGGTCGCATTGCCAGAAGTAGGCAGGAGTATGGTCGTGAGCATCTTTATAGTTGTCGTCTTTCCGGCTCCGTTAGGCCCGAGAAGCCCAAATATCTCGCCTTTGGACACGCTGAAAGAGATGCTGTCAACAGCCTTGAAATCCCCAAACTGTTTTGTAAGTTTATCAGCCGTTATCACATTCACGCGGTTACCTAATTACTTTACCTCACGCCTGAAAAATATTTATAGATTATTGCAGGTTCGCACCGGAAAGCGGTTAGAACTTTTTAGAGTTCTCAGCATCGTATGCATTACGCGCCAGCAAGTTCCTGGCCTCTTCGAACGTCTCTGCCGAAACGATCCCGGTCTCGATCATTTCTGCTTCCTCATCCTTCTGGGTCGCTACAGGCGCGAGAAACATTTTTGCGAACTTGTACCTGATTTTCACAACCTTTGCCGCCTCTAGCGCGTTCGCCCATTCATTGAGCAGTTCATGGTCGACATTCAGCGCCTTCAACAATGACTCGGAATCGGTCTCCCCGTGCTCTTTCAGATAGCTAACCAGCGCCTCTATGCTAGTATCGACTACTTTGCTGGGCATCGGGTTTAATATTGTAGGGAACTAATTAAAAGCTTTAGCTGTTCCGTGCGGAACTTGCTTTTGTCGGGTCTTGCAGAGTGGACAGGAAAATGTACATAGGTCTGTTCGCTGTTTTTGTAGTAGCAGCAATCATTGCAATGCTGTATCTCTCAAGTCCGACTTCCTCAAACCCACCCCCCATCACGAATAACTTCTCCATAGTGGTGGGTGTGGGAACGCATGGCAACCTAAGCTCTGAAACTGAGAGCCTGGAGAGTGGAGTCAGGTACTACAGGACTGACATAAACCTTCAGAGCAGCCAGATAGCGCAGCTTGCATGGGAGAGCAAGAATTACAGTGCCCAGTACCTCGGAATACTTGACTATGAGACGCTGCCTGGAGGCAGCGCAAACAAAATGTGGAACCTAAGCGAGTGGAATGCGAGCGTGGCAAACGCGGTTGCAGACTATCCTGAGATAAGCACCTGGGAGATATGGAATGAACCCTGGGTCAGCGCATTCGAGACGGGCTATATGAACGGGAGTGCCTACAATTACTATACTGTGATAAAGAGCGCATACACGATAATAAAAGCAAAGGATCCGAACGCCACGGTTGTCTGCTTCGGCGGAGCCCCGATTTCTGACACGTACACATTCATCTGGTATTCACAGGTCTGGAGCTATGGAGCTGCAAACTACTGCAACGCAATATCAATTCATGCTTATACAGGGGCGTATCTCCTAAACCAGTCGGGAATCGCACAGCAGTGGACCGCAGGACTCGCGGCATACGAGAACCTGACACACAAGCCGATATGGATAACAGAAACGGGCATACCTTCTGCAACGCAGAATGGTCCGCAGGTATACAGCCAGTCCTTTCAGAATACGTTTTTGGCGCAGGACTTCAGCTTCTTCGATTCCTTCCCCTATGTGCAGCGTGTTTACTGGTATGATCTGTGGGGGCTCTCGGATGCGCCAACAAACAATGATTACGGCTTGCTCAACTTCTCGGATCCTAGCTCGCAGGTTCAGCCGCCCGCTTGGCAGACATTCCTGGCAATCTACAGGAGGAGCGCCTCTATTGCTCCGTAAACCAAGTAGCAAGTCCATATCAACGGCTTGGTAGAGATTAAATAGTCTGGTACGTAGGGCTTGACTCGTACATTTCTCAAAGGAATGTATAAATACCCTGAAATTCACAATTTACATCAGGGGGTGGGTGGGATGGAAATCAAGGGGCTAGGACAGAGCATCCAGAGCCAGGTAGAAGAGCTGGACACAGACGCTGATGCGGACCTCATCTTCGAAACGCTGTCAGGAGTTGTCAACTCAGCGACCCGCAACGCGTCGAAACTGGTAATAGAGGAGCTAAGCAAGCTGATGTCGGATGAGAGGGTGAAGGGACATCTGGGCACGGTATCGCCTTATATTTATACTGCCGGTTTTCTAGCCTTCGCTGGAAGGGCCATCAACAATGAAAACATATCAAAGGTGATGGCTTCGATAGGCGCAGAGCTGAATCCGCAGGTAGAGCAGATGCTCACGAACACTAAAGTGCGCAACAACGTGGTCTACATGTACGCGCTCTACTACCTGATGATAATGGGGAGGGAGATAACAGAGGAAAACATGTTCAAGCTCCTAAGAGCAATAAACGAGCAGCCTGAGGGCGATGCCGCACAGGATGTCCTGGAGCTATACCACAAGAAGATTGTGCCGTGACTCAAGAGGTATTACTTTATCAGTTCCAGTTCTTTTCCTACCTTGGTTATCCTGTCTATCGCAAGATCAAGGTCCTCCTTTGAGTGGTCTGCGGACATCATCGTCCTGATCCTGGCTTTTCCTTTCGCCACCATGGGGAAGACTATCGGCAACGCGTAGACGCCTTCCTCGAAAAGTCTCTGGCTCATCTTTGCAGCCTTCACCTCATCGTAGGTCATTATAGGCGTGATAGGAGTCTCGCTTGCTCCAGTATCGAAGCCGAGCTCCTTTAGCCTCTTCTTGAAGT
>JASHTX010000027.1 GCA_030040335.1 Microcaldota archaeon | reverse complement strand
TGAGTTTGTGGAAGATTTCGGTAGGACGCCGAAGAAACTCAAAAGATTGAACATAAAGCAGATTGAGAGATCAATAGATGAAGAATATGAAATACATTGATTCAAACGTCTTTATCTACTATGTCACGCTTCCAGAATCAGATCCCAAGGCCAAGGCCTCGAAAGAGATCCTGATCAAGATTGCAGAAGGGAACATGCATGCGGCGACGTCGGCGCTGACATGGGACGAGCTGACCTGGGTTGTCAGAAAGAAATTAGGAAAGAAGACGTCATTTGTGGAGGGAAGGAAGTTCCTGGAATTTCCGAATCTGAGATTGATTGCGATAAATGAAGCGGTGGTAAACCAAGCCCGGAAGATTGCAGAGAAGAGCGAGCTTGACCCGAGAGATGCGATTCACGCAGCCTGCTGCATAGAGAATGCCATAGACGAGATTGTAAGCGACGATGGCGACTTTGATGCCGTAACAGGGATACGGCGAATTGCGCTTTGAGAATGGAGCAGGGGCTAGTGCATGTCGACTTCTAGCGGGCAGTTCGGCCCCCAGTAGTTGTCGTTGCCGTAGACGTAGAGGTTGTAGGCGGTTGAGACCGTGCTGTTTATGTACGAGTAGTTGAGGAAGATAGTGGGCACGGATTTGACAGCCGAGATGCAAAATGTCCTCGTGCCGTTCGCTACGGATATGTTCGTGTACGGGCCGGTCTTGTAAACGCAGTTTGTGGAGTTTGAGTAGTAGATTGTCACGTTGTTCGGGTTCTTGCCCAGCGCTTCGGTGACCGCGATAGCGCAGTTGGCCTCGTTGACGAACTGCGACTCGTTGGAGTACGTGACAAAGATCGCGACCTGATGAGCAGAGTCGTAGTTGCTCTTGAAAGTGGTGAATGGCACCGTGACGAGCGAGCTAGGGAGAACGACGAAGTAGAAGACAAGGAAAAGGACGATTATCGGGACGAGAATAATCAGGAGGGTTGCAATCCCGGATTCCTTCTTGGCCGTCTGGGCGCCGGGTTTCTTCTCGGATGCGCCCTTCTTCTCAGGCTCCTTCTTCTTCTCTTCGCTCTTGGCCATCAAGCTACCTCAACATCAGGGAGACATAGCAGGAGTTCATGACCGTGTTGTTTCCGCCCACGCTGAGAACGGTACCGTACAGGGAGTATAGGCTGAATGAGGCCGAGGCGTTGTTTGTGAGGAGTATCACCGGTGTGTTCTTGCTAGCGTAGGCGTTCATGCATGAGCTTACTGTGCCGGTAGTGCCGCCCGCCTGGCAGACGCTATTGTCGAACGACGCGCTTACTGGCTGCTTGCCGAGCGCGGTCACCTGCGCCGCGATCTTGTTGGCGCAAGTAGATTCGCCAGCGGTCGGGGTTCCGTTGACCGCTACTACTACCGTCTTTGAAGCCGAAAGCGCGCCCTGGAAGACGCCGAACTGCGCAGAGCCCGAGGCGCTGACCAGAAGCATGTAGTTGACGGCCATCCAGACGAGCACCACCAGGCCGATCACCAGGTAGATGAAGCGCCAGTTCTTTGCTATCCTTGGGTTGGCAGAGAGTTTGTGGTGCATCCTGAGGTAGGAGCGGAAGAACATGAAGAGAACTAGCACCAGTATGCCCACGATCAATGGAACTGCGGTGCCGAGAAGCGGCGCGAGCGAGACAGAGCTGGTGTAGCCTGTGCCAAGCACTGACGCGAGCGCCCTAACGAAAGGCGCGTCTACGCCCCTCGCCACATTTGTCAGCGTCACCGTGGACTTCGGATATGCAGAGAGCTTAGATGCGACAGTCTTGAGCTGCGTGTTTACGATGCTTATGTTGCTTATGTTGTTCGCAGTGGCAAGGGAGTTGAGCTGCAACTGGTCGAAGGCGAGATTGCTCAGGGACGAGGACGTGGGTCCGGAGAGCTGGAGCTCTATTATGGTCACCGTGTTGTTCTCGGCCAGGCCAAGCACCTGCGAGTAGCTGGTGTTAAGCGTAGAGTACTCGCTGCTCAGCTCTGAGTACTGGCTTGCAAGCGTGCGGTTGGCGCTTGAGAGGTTTGCGGTGAAGTAGTCAGTGGTAACGTTGGCGTATTCCTGCGTGAGTGCCAGCAGCTCGTCCTTCAGCGTCGCGTTGCTTATGTGCTTGAGCAGCGCCTTTGTGTTGTTTACGAGCACGCTGTATCCGGGTATGGTGGTGTTGAGTATCAGCTTGAGCTGCGACTGCTTCGCCTTAGAGAGCACGGGATAGACGTAGCTCTCCTCGAGCGCGGTCGTGTTCTGCGCTATCTGGAGTATGCGCGGGTCTGAGAGGGGATACGCCTGTACGTTGTCGAGCTGGCTGCCCATGTTGCCCAGAAGCGTGTAGTTGTAGTTCAGATTCTGGCAGTATCCCAGCGAATTGCAGTACCACGGCGCAGTGGCCGGGTTGGCATAGTTGGGGCATATGCTGTAGATGTTGAGCGGGCCGGAGTAGAGGAAGAGCGAACTGTTGCCTATCGATTCAGAGAGATTGGAGATGTTCAGATAGGACTCGCTCAGTGCTGCGATGTTCTGCCCCACGTTCGCCCTGTTAACGCTTGATGAAGCATTAATGAACTGCCCGAAGCTCTTGTTCAGCCAGAGGTACTCGGTTCCGAACTGCTCCACGGCGCTGCCGAAGACACCAAGCCCAGTTCCGTAGTCCTCGGGCCCGCCTATGTTGACCGATGCGTTGTTGAAGTACTGCCCGCAGAGAGGCACGGTCTGGCATGATGCGCAGTAGTTTGTCACGTTGCAGCTCAATCCGCTTGTACCGCCGGTCCTGTAGTAGCAGTCTGAGAGCGCCGAAGCCGAAGATGCCTCATAGCTCTTCATCTCGCTTTCCAGAGTCGAGAAATTGACCTTGTTTATGGTGCTGTTTATCGTGTAGTTCTTTATTATCGCGGCTATGTGGGTCGAGTTGAGAACCAGGGTATAGCTGTTAGCGGTCACGTTTACAAGGAAATAGAGGGTGTTGCTGCTGTAGAGGGCCACATAATGTTCGGTGCCGAGAGTCAGGTTTACAGGAGAAAGCGAGCTCACGATTGCGCTGGGAACGCTGTAGTTCGCGAGCAGAGAGTCGACCTTCGAAGTAGTATATGCGGAAGAAACGCTTGCGGTTGCAGTCAGCAGAATTGCCAGTATGAATAGCTTCGAGGAAAGCACGATATCGCCGCTCTCACTATAGAGAAGTCAAAATTTAAAAGGCTACCTAAGAAATGCGGAAAGTATATATCGGTGAGGAGTGATTAACTTCAGGAATCCTGAATGATGAAGATATTCGCGATAATCATCCTTCTTCTGATCGGCGTTGCAAACGCAGACACGCACATACCCGCGCCTGCAACAAACATGGTTCTGAATCCTTCAGGCACGCGCCTCTACGCAATCAGCGGCACGCAGCTAACCATAATCAACACCACTGACAACATGATAATAAACTCGACGCCGTTCGCAGGCGCCCAGGTTGCGTTCAACCCGTTCAACGACTACCTATATGTTACAACAGCCGGTAACGGTGTGGAGATGATAAACTCGACCACCCTCGCTCCGATAGGCAACATACCGGTAAACAGCACGAACCTTCAGGGGATAGCGGTCAATCCGGTCAGGAACCAGATCTACGTATGCGACTACCAGAACGACAGGATCGTCATAATAAACAGCACTGGCGCTGTCTCTGGCAGCATACCGACAACTGAGCATCCCTTCTATCTCTCCTTCAACAAAAACGGCACCGAGGCGTACGTCAGCGAGAATGACGAGGGAATACTCGACGTCATAGACGCGGTTGATAACAAGACAATCAAGCAGATAGGCGTCTACCCTGACCCGTATCAGCCGATAGTCACGCCGTCAGGTGCGTACCTGTATGTGGCAGACCACGACAACAACTACGTAAGCATAATCAACACATCATCGCTCAATGTAACCAACACGCTGTTTCTGCCAAAACTGCCCAACAGCAAGGGCGGCTGCAGCTATTGCGGATATGCGAGCTCGGTTGCTTTCGACCGATATGGACTTGCGTACGTGCTCGACCACCACGACAGCTACCTATTTGTCGTAAACACAACCACGCAGACTGTGATAGGAGAGCTTCCCCTTGAAAATGATTCCAGGTGGGGAGTCTTCGACAACCTGACCGAGACGCTCTACGTATTGAGCATAAACAGCCCCGGAATAGAGGCTCTCAACAGGACGGGCATACTGAGCATGATGCGCATACCCACGCTCTTCGTGGAAACGGGATTGCCGATGCAGAGCCTCTGGAACGTCACCTACGACGGCAATTCTTCAGTTTCTGGCCCAGTCTTCTTCTGGAACCAGACCAAAAACTACCCGGTCCCAGTAGACGATGAGAGCTGCGACGCCAGCGGCGGATACATATATTGCGTCGGCGGACCGGGGACCAACACCATGTACTTTGCAAAGATGGCGCAGAACGGAACCGGCGAGTGGATGCCCACAAACGACTACCCTACGCTTGTCTACGACCAGGACTGCAACGCATACGGCTCGCGCTTCTATTGCGTCGGAGGAATATTCGGGGGCGAGTCATACAACGCAGTACGCTACACCAACATATCTGCTTCAGGAGCAGGAGAGTGGGAGAACACGACTCCGTACCCGATTCGTATCTACAACCACTCCTGCGTGATCAACAACGGCTACCTCTACTGCGTGGGCGGCACAAGCAACGGCAGCGACACATCGCTCTCATACTTCGCGCCCATAACCGGCTCCGGAGTGGGAACGTGGCACAAGACCAGCAGCTATCCGTTCGCTATAGACGATTCTAGCTGCAGTCCGTACAATAACTACATCTACTGCGTAGGCGGTCGCACGCTCAATGAGAATTCAAGCTACAATCATACTTACTATGCACCCCTTTCTGCGTCAGGGATAGGGAAGTGGGCAGAGGCGACGCCGTATCCGAATCCAGTCTACGACCAGGCGTGCACAGCCTCAACAGGCTACCTCTTCTGCATCGGCGGCTACGGAGCCAACGCCATGACTGTCAACTCCCTGTTCTACGCCCAGATCACCACCAATGGCCTGGGAGCGTGGGAAAAGGGTCCTGCGTATCCTTACGAGACCATCAGATCCACTGTCCTGGTCTCTTACGGAGACGACCTCTACGTGATAGGCGGCTACCAAGACCTCGGAAGCGTGGCTTCAGACAGGGTCTTCTACACCAGCATAGGGACAAGCACGATCGCTTTCTCAACTGGCCCGGGAATCAGCCAGTTCCGCATACCTGACGAGGATTATAACGGAACAGAGTACCTGCCCGACCCTGCGTCGGGCTCGCTGCAGGCCGGAAACACGCTTCTGGTAAGGTTTACCTCTGCAGGCGCGAGCGCCTCTCAAACCCAGCAGACACTCAGTCCGGACCTGCTTGCGATTGCGGTGATCATAGCGCTTGCAGCTGCAGCCTACCTGGCTGCGATCGTGGGCAGGGGCAGCAGTAGCGGCAGTAAGCACGAGAACGAGAAGAGAAGGAGCAGCGGTTAGGCCTTTCTCTGAGAATGATGAAAATGAAAAACCGGCAGAGCCAAGGCTAATCCTTTAAAAATAAAAAAAGAAAGAGAAGCCGCAAAAAGCGGCTTCTACAAACTGTTAATTGCTAACCGTGCGTTCACTGTGCCTGCGCCAGCAGTGCCTGGATGAACTGGTTTCCTGCCTGTACAGTCTGGTTCGCATAGTAACCAGCCACCAGTATCCTGTTGCTGCCGAATGCCTGCACTACCACAGAGCTTGGTCCGAAGTTTGAGTCAAAGGTCGGGTTCTGAGCAGCTATCTGCTGAGCCACGCTGTTGACGTACTTGCTTCCTATGACTATCTGCGTTCCTGCAGTCGCGTTGCTGTCAAGGACCACGAGCGGCGTTGTCACGGTGTTCAGTGGGTTTGGAGTCGTAACGTTTGTTATTCCTCCGCTCACTACTGCCGAGACGTTGTTCAAGCCTGTTACCGTGCAGCTTGTTGATGTGAAGCTGCAGGTTGCGTTAACTGCCGCGATCGTCACGTTAGGCAGGTTTGTTGTCTGTCCTACCTTGTACGGTCCTACCTGCGACGTCGATGTAGGAGCTACCGTGGAGTTTACAGGGCCTACTATGAACTGCAGCGTGTCTATCGACTTGGCCATGTCCAGAGTGATCTGGGTAGGGCTTATCGCGCTTACCTCGCTTCCTCTCTCGCTTCTGAATCCTACCCGGGCGTTTATCACGCCGCTGGTGGACGAGAAGTAAGTGACGTTGTTCCACTGTCCACTCCTAGAGTAGTTCAGGTAGAAGAGCGGGCTAGCCCCTGGTCCTGCGGTCGAGTTCACGAGCTCGAAGCCGAACGCGTCTGTTGATGCCGTGTTTGACGGAGCATCTATCTCAACAGCGTTGTATGTGAAGTCGCTGAAGAAGTTGGTGCCCGTAAGCGATGTGACCGCGGCTGTGCTCATGGAGAATGTCGTTGTCGGCTG
>JASHTX010000026.1 GCA_030040335.1 Microcaldota archaeon | reverse complement strand
AGATCGTGAAGTACGATGAGAAAGGGGACCTTGTCGTCACCGGAGTTGACTCTAACGAACTAAAGAAGAATTACGGATGGCCGAGCAGGAGAAACAAGCCAACAGCGTATCTTACCGGCCTGCTGCTCGCAAAGAAGGCAAAGGACAAATCTGAGATGATACTTGACATGGGATTGAGTGCGCCGATAAAGAACTCGATCCCGTTCGTATTCGCGAAAGGGTGCGTGGACGGAGGCCTGAAGCTCAGGGGCAGGTTCGAGATGCAGGAAGCTGCGTATGACCCGTCGAGCATAGCCAAGTATGCGGGAATGCTGAAGAAGGACGAGAAGGAGATGCGAAGCCGCTTCGGAGGATATGTGAGTGGCGGCGTAAGTCTGGACTCGCTTCCAAAGCTATTTAATGAGGTTAAGGCAAAGATACAGAACATGAAAGGTTGATTTGTTTGTTCCCAAGATACCAAAGGAGGCAGGAAGAAGAAAGGCCGGTCTTCAGCATAGAGGCCTGGACCCCGAAGACCAACCTTGGCAAGATGGTCAAGGAAGGGAAGATAACGAAGATAGAGCAGATCTTCGCGATGGGCAAGCCGATAAAGGAAGTGGAGATAGTCGACGCGCTGCTGCCAGGTCTGGAGAGCAAGATGCTGGAAACAGCGAGCGTCCAGAGAATGACAAAGGACGCAAGAAAGCAGAAGTACAGGACTACGATGGTCATAGGGGACAGGAACGGTCACGTCGGGATAGGGGTCGGCAAGGCAACAGAGGTAAGGCCTGCAACTGACGAGGCACTCAAGGACGCCAAGATGCATATAATTACTCTCTCGCTGGGCTGCGGATCCTGGGAATGCAACTGCGGTACAGCGCACTCGCTTCCGATAACGCTCAAGGGAAGGGTCGGCACTGCGGAAATAATATTGAAGCCAGCTCCCAGGGGAGTCGGCATCGTTGCCGGAGTGAACGCCAAGATGGTCCTCGAGCTCGTAGGCATAAAAGATGTCTGGACTTTTGCGAGAGGAAGGACCAGGGACATCTACAACATGTCCATGGCGACGTATCTCGCCCTTAAGAGTCTCTCAGAGATGAAAAACGTTGAGAAACTCAAAGCCTGATAATGTCTCCGATAGTGTTTTTAATATTACCAAACCAATACTTCTTGTCAAACGGCCATAGGAGCAGGGAAACACCGAAACTCGTTCCGATCTTCGAAGTTAAGCCCGCTCACGACGCGAAATACTGATCAACCGATCGGGAAAGCGCGTTGCTGTTTGGCACTACTTGAGAATCAGCGGACGCGCTACTTCTTCCTCACGTACAGCTCCTCCATAGCTGAGAAGAGGATTGGTGTGTACTCGTTCTGCGGAAACTTACCCTTGTACTTTTCAATCAACTCCTTGGCCTTGTTTCCGTATGTGTTCGCAATCTGCTGTGCATAACTTATCCCGCCATACTTGTCGATCGTTTGGAATATGAAGTCTATCTCATCTTTTGTCTTTTCCTGCCTCTTCTTCTTGTATATCGAGTCAAACCTTTCCTTCTCAGTTGCGTTCGCGCTTTTGTATGCGTAGAGGACAGGTAGGGTCAGTTTTCCCTCGTAGAGGTCTCCGAAGTTCTTCTTTCCGAAGGTCTTCTCATCAGCTGTCATGTCCAGTATGTCGTCCACAATCTGGAAAGCTATTCCAACATTCTTTCCTATCTCCCTCAGCATGTCAAGGGTCTCTCCCTGCTGTCCCGCGGCAATTGCTCCTATTTGCATAGGTCCGTATACCGTATAATAGCAGGTCTTGCTGTCTACTATCCTGAAATACAGATCCTCTGATGCCTGCTTCAGGTCCTTGGTATGGTGTATGAACTGGTTCTCCACGTATTGCCCCTCAACCGTGTACTCGAGCATGCTGTAAAACTTCTCGTAGACCCTGTTTCCGTTGCTCGAGTGATCGAGCAGATAATCCTTGAGCATGCGCCACATGGCCATCTGGCCCGTGTTGGTTGCGTTCAAAGTATGTATCCATCCGTATAGCTTCTGCGCTGCAGGTTTGCCCCTCCTCAACTCTGAGTCATCCTCTATGTCGTCCTGCATCAGTATCCAGTCCTCCGAAAGCTGCTGCGCCGCGGCTGGTATTATCAGGTCCTCTGGCTTTGCTCCGAAAAGCTGGCCGCAGAGCATCACAAGACCAGGCCTCGCGTACTTGCCCTGCCTGTCTATGTAGTCGCGCATTATTGCATGATGGCCTTTCGGCTCCTTAAGCGGCACATACTCGCAGATCTTTGCGTAGATTGCAGGCCTGTGTATCTCCACATATTCTTTGAAGTTCATGCAAATCTTCAGACAATCGTAGATGTTAATTCAAACCTTATAAATCCTAATATACACTATAACAAGAGGCGAAGAACCGTGGGAAAGAACGATAATCAGAAGGTAATACTTGTCGATGACAAAGACAGGGAAGTGGGGCTTGAAGATAAGCTCAAGGCGCACCAGAACGGCGCCAGGCTGCACAGGGCAATCTCGATATTCGTATTTAATAAAAAAGGAGAGCTTCTCCTGCAGCAAAGGGCGATGGCAAAGTACCACTCACCAGGCAAGTGGGCCAACACCTGCTGCAGCCACCCGTATCCTGGAGAAAGTGTTTCCGATGCGGTTCACAGGAGGCTGCGTGAAGAGATGGGCTTCGATTGCGACATGCGCGAAGTCTTCTCATTTGTCTACAAGGCTGATGTAGGTAACGGCCTTACCGAACACGAGTACGATCATGTCTTCTTCGGAAATTACGACAAGAACCCTGTTCCAGATAAGGAAGAGGTCATGGATTACAAGTGGGTCCAGCTTGACAAGCTAAAGAAAGAGCTTCAAAAGAATTCTGAGAACTTCACTCCCTGGCTGCGTATAATCATAGACAAGGTCATCTCTTCTTACGGCAACTAGGAAAGGAATAAACGTTTAAACCTTCAACTCTCCGCTCTCTATCTTTGCTATCGCATCCTTTGCAGGCATGCCCTCCACTGTGATGTTCATTGACTTGCACGTGCCGGCTACCTGCTTCACCTTCTCCTTCAGCGATTTCCCATACAGGATCTTTTCCTTCGCCTTCGCCACCTTCTTCAGTTGCTCCACTGTTATGTTTCCTACGACCTCGTCCTTGGTCTTTGCCCCTTTCTGGATTCCCAGTTCCTTCAGGATAAGCGCGCTAGTTGGCGGCGAACCTATCTCAACCCTGTAGCTCTTTGTCGTCTGCTCCACGATTATCTTTACGGGAACCTTTATCCCGTCGTACGCAGCTGTCTGCTTGTTTATGTCTGCGATTATGTTTGCAACATTCACTCCCAGAGGGCCCAGCGCAGGGCCGAAAGGCGGCCCGCTCGTTGCCTTCCCCCCTTCTATCAAACCGCTTATCGTGACTTCTCCCATTCTCACACCTTTTCCGCTTTCTGGACTATTCTGGCTATGCTCGCCTTTGTCGTGACAGGTATGGGCACCGCAACGTCCATGAGCTCTACGGTTATCTCCTCCTTAGTCGGTTCCACCTTCATGACCTTCGCCTTGTAGCCCTTGAACGGCCCGCTTACGAACTCTATTATGTCATTCGCGCTTATCTCCTGCGCAACCTTCTTTACCTCCAGCATCTTGGAAAGGTCTTCCTCGCCCAGGGGCTTGGAGAGTATTCCCTTGACGTGCGGCTCATCCAGTATGAGCTCACGCGCCGCGTTCTCATCCTGGGCTTCCAGTATCAGGTAGCCGCGCATGCCCTCAGACAGAATGATCGAGTACACTGGTATTGTTGACTTCTCTATTTTGTTCTGCAGTATGTCTGCGGTTATCCTTTCCTGGCTGGATGTTACCCTTACTATGAAGTACATATCATCACGCTACAACTGCTTTTTATTCCTGAACAACAAATCCCATACATGCTTGGATTCAAGGTCAGACTCCGCTCTGCTGAAGCCCTGAGAAAATATCTTAAGAAAAGGGGCTTGCTCGAGAGCAGCTATAGAGTATTGAGCAGCAACTCTTTTATATACTTTCCCCTGAGCTCTCGGCCAGACGCAGATGCGATCAGGAAGGCGAAGGAGTTTGGAGGCAGCCTTGTGGATATGGGTTTCAGAGGCAGAGGCAACCGCATGCATCCGGTGCCCAGATTCACTGGCAAGGCAGCAAGAGGCTATGACCTCTACGG
>JASHTX010000025.1 GCA_030040335.1 Microcaldota archaeon | reverse complement strand
TGCAAGATAGAGATTGTAGATCAGAACGTTATCCTGATGGAAGGCGAAGCACTCAACGAGTACAACGCAAGGGTCGTATTGCAGGCTTTCGCACGTGGTTTCGACTTCAATGTTGCATGCAAGCTGCTGAGCGATGACAACTTCTTCGAATCTGTGGACATGAAAGAGATTTTTAAGAATGAAGGTCAGATAAAAAGGATAAAGGCGAGAATAATAGGCAGCGACGGCAAGACGAAAAACTACGTGCAGCAGGTGAGCGGGGCAGAGCTCGTGATATACGGGGACAGCGTCAGCGTCATAGGCACGGTGGAGGAGATAAAGATAGCAAGGGCGGCTATAGACATACTGATCGACGGCGGCACGCACAGCAAGGCCTACGCGGTGATGGAGAAAATAAAGAGAAAGTCGAAGGGGATGTGAATGCCTGAGACAAAAAGCGCAGACGAGATATTCAAGGAGTTCAAGGAGCACTCGATAACAGAGTTCTTCAGGAAGAACAGTCAGATGCTCGGTTACGCAGGCAAGGTGCGCTCGCTCACAACAATTGTGCACGAGTATGTGACAAATAATCTGGATGCGTGCGAGGAGGCAGGGATACTGCCAGATATAGAAGTGCGGGTAAAGGAGCTGAGCGAGAACAAGTACAGTGTTTACGTCAGAGACAACGGCCCCGGCATACCATCAAAACATGTGGGGAAGGCGCTAGCGTCTGTGCTCACGGGCACAAAATTCCACAGATACATGCAACAGCGAGGACAGCAGGGAATAGGCGCTGGTGGCTGCACAATCTTTGCGCTGATAACTACCGGAAAGGGAATACGGGTCAGGTCGGGAACAGGCAAGGAGTCCTATGAGTGCGACCTCAGCATAGACATAAAGGCCAACAAGCCGCTGATCAACAACCTCAAACCCATAGAGCAAAAGTTCCGCGGACTAGAAGTGGAGGGAGAGTTCGGAGACGTCAAGTATGAGAAAAGCGACCACGGCGTCTACGAATACATAAGAAGGACGGCCCTTTCGAACCCTCACGCAAGCATAAAACTAGTCGAACCCGATGGCAACGAGGCCATATTCCCCAGATCTGTGAACACAATGCCGCAGAAGCCCAGGCAGATAAAGCCACATCCGCTGGGAATTTCTACCAGTGACCTTCTTGATTTCGCCAGGGTCAGCCAGAGCAGGAAGGTTTCGTCCTTCCTAGAAGAGACCTTTGCCAGGATATCGCATGACAAGGTGAAGGAGCTTGCCGGCATAGTGAAAGAGGTCGATTTCGAGAAACAGCCAAAAGACCTTACCTGGCAAGACTGCGAGAAGATAGTTAACGCGTTCAAGCAGATAAAGTGGATCGCTCCGGATCTCGATGCGCTCTCCACGATAGGCGAGAGACAGGTAGATATTGCTATGCGCAACATACTTGACCCGAAGTTCACCAGCGTCGTTGAGCGAAGGCCCAGGGTCTTCAAAGGTGGAATACCCTTCGTGGTAGAGGTGGGCATAGCATACGGTGGCAAGGCAGGGCGGGTGAGCGGCGACCTTGTGTCCGGCAGCATACTCAGGTTCGCAAACAAGGTTCCCCTCCTGTTCGATACCGGCAGCTGCGCAATAACAGAGGCGGTCAACGGCATAGAGTGGAAAAGATACTCGATCGCGCGGTTTGAGGAGGAGCCAGTGAGCGTGCTCGTCAACGTCTCATCTGTCTACATACCATACTCCGGCGTCGGTAAGCAGGCAATCGCGCAGGAAGACGAGATAGTCGAGGAGATAAGGCTAGCGGTGCAGGATGCGGGAAGGAAGCTGCAGAGGTTCCTGAGCGGTGAGCGACAGAGGAGCGTCCAGGAGAGCGGTTACAAAACGATAATAAGATATGTTGACCAGCTTGCGGCAGACCTCGAGGAGATAACGGGCAAAAAGAAAGAAGAAACCGCGAAGGAGCTAAAATCTCTGATTGAGAAGAAGTACAAGAACCTTTTCAATGAGGAGGCTGCAGAGTAGGCTCAGAGGGACAGCTGACTTAGGTTGTCCGTATCAATCAGCTTTATGTAGTTGTACTCTATTCCAAGCTTCAGTATCTCTGCTTCTTTGCCGTACGAAGAGTAAAGGTCCTCTGTAAATTTCCTTATATCTTCCTCGCTGAGGAACACTATCGCAATCCTCGACTCCTTCGAAAGGACCATCTTTCTCATGGGCGAAGACTTGGTGTATATGTACGCGCTTATCTGCTTCGTGTCCTTGGTTATGAGCATGTCGGCGCTTGCCGTGGAGTCGAGGTCTGTGAAAAGCATCGCGTGCGAAACGCAGTAGTCGCGCAGTTTCCTGAATATCGTGAGGTACTCTATGCTGTGCTTCGACGCGTCCACCCAGGTCTTCGGCGCGTAATAGCCAGCTGCTTCTGCCAGGCTGTTGTCAGAAACTAGCGTTGACAGGACCGCGTTTGCGTTCTGCATCGTTATGGATATGGGCATGTTGTTGACTCTTATGTTGCTGCCTATTCCCACCTTTATCTCATCTGCAGTAAGCGGCATGTAGCGCCAGTGGTAATGGTAGTTCACCTTGTCGAAGACCCCGAGCAGGTTGCTTTTCTCCACCACCACCTTCTCCTTTCTGGAAGGAGGGAAGTCCGGAACGTCTATATAGTACTCGTCTCTGTTCGGCGGTTTTAGTACGACGTTGAACAGGAGCACAACTATTATCGCTATTGCAAATTCTATGTATATCGAGGGTATGTACAAAATATTTTGTTGATAACTGGCTCCAACCCCGTAGTCGCTCCCGTACATTCTAAAGTTGAATGTTTGGTTTCCGTAATTTATTATCGAATCGT
>JASHTX010000024.1 GCA_030040335.1 Microcaldota archaeon | reverse complement strand
AGTTGTACCCGAGGTCCCTTAGCTTTTTCATGATTCTCTCTCTTGCGACCCCCCTTCCCGCCCTCTCGTGCATGCCGGGGTTCTTGTTCGGAGTCGTGTCAAGAGTAGAGCCCAATGATGTGTAGCCCTTGTCATAGACGGGGTTGTGCGGCAGCCCGTTGTCGTTCAGGTACGTCTGCACGTCCTCCCTGGTCCAGAAGAGTATCGGGTGCACACGGTCGTGTGGCGGATCGGTTCTTGGTGAGAATATGCTCTCCTTTGCCCTTTCCTCGTGCTCCACTCCGCGTATGCCGCCCAGGAACGCGTCCAAGTGAAGCGATTTCACTCCGCGCACCATCGGCCCTATCTTGTGATGCTTGTTGAACTCAAGCGTGAACTCAGGAGTCCCCATGCCATACTTCTTCTTCAGTTCCGCAACTATGTCAGTACCGGCCCTTACTGTTGTCAGGCTCTCGATGCTCCACTCCTGTCTTAGCTTCTCTATGAATCCGTATGTCTCGGGAAACTCGTACCTGGTATCTACAAAGAGCACCGGCCAGTCGTGCTTTATCTTCATTGCTATGTGAAGCATCGCCTCGCTGTCCCCGCCGCCGCTGAATCCTATGCCAGGAGTCTTGTACTTCTTTATCGTTTCCCTGATTATCTCCTCTGTCTTCTTTATCTTCTCCTCCAGCGAGAGATCAAGCAGCTTCCTTACCTCAGGCCTCATAAGGTCTATGCACCTTTGAGTCCTGTCCTCGCCGAATTCAGCCTCGCTGGGCTCCGGCATGCCAGTGCCCGTCTTCTCGCTCTTGGATTTTCCGCTCATTTGATCACATATTGTTATTACATGTTATAACGTGCTATTATATAAAGGTTGCTTTGATTGTTGATTGACTTGAAGAAGTTTTATTTCAGGAATCTTGAGAGCTCCGATTCGCCAGAAAATACGTTTTTGCTCTCGTTTGGATCCTTCGACAGGTCGTATTCCTCGTAACCGTGGTGATGGCTTGACTTGCACATGTTGCAGAACCCGTCCTTGGCGAAGATGAGCTTCTTCGTCTCGGTCCTGATGCACTTGACATCGCTTGCAAAGGCGTCGACAAGCGTGACCTCGCTCCTGACCTTCTTGCCGGTCTTTATCAAAGGAATTAGCGACTTCCCGTCAACCTTCTTCCTTTCGCCCATGAAATCCAGGATTGTGGGCACAATATCGACGTTCTGCACCATCTCGTTTGTAATCTTGCCATCTATGCCCGGCAGTTTCATCATCATCGGAGCCCTTATCGCCTCGTCGAACATCCCGCAGTTTGCGAAATAGATGCCGTGCTCGTTTATAACGTCTCCGTGGTCTCCGAGTACTGCGAAAATCGTATTGTCAAGCAGCCGCTCCTTCTTCAGAAAGTCGTAGAGTCTGCCGACCTCGCGATCTATTATCCGGAGGGTTTCATCGTACTTGTTGACGACATCCTGAACGGTGTAGAGCTTTGCCTTGTCCATTCTGCCTCTGACATAAGTCCTCTGCTTCTCGTCCTTTATGCTTGCAAGGATCTTTGCGGATTCGTCCTTGCCGCTGCCGACGTATGGGGTATTCGGGAACGGGAAGTGTGTGTCCCAGAGATGCATGAACGCGAAGAACGGCTTGCGCGAGCTTTTGATCGTGGATATCGCCATGTCCATCGTCTCCTTTGTGGGAACGAAAAGAAGGTCCGTCTCCTTTTCGCTCTCCTTGTACGTGTCAAAGCCTCTCGCGAACCACTCGCCGAGCCAGTCGAAGCACATCGTCTCATATCCTTTTTCCTTCAGGAAGCTGGGCAGCCAGAAGGCGATCTTTTCTGCAGCTTCATACTCTTCAGGTTTCGTGTAGGGGAACTGGTGGTAGACTCTGTGAGTAGTAGGCAGCAGTCCTGAAAGTATAGTTGTTACCGCCGGAGCGGTGCCGTTCGCCACGGAGAACTGCCTGGTAAAGACTGCGCTGCCCTTTGCTATCCTCTTGAGGTTTGCGTCAGTCTCCTTTTTGTATCCGAACATGCTAAGATGGTCGGGTCTGAAAGAGTCTATCACTACAATAGCGATATTTGGGTTCTCGGCCATGCAGGCGCCTTTTTGCTCCACTATATTGGAGCCAGGAACCTTTTTATATCATTGCATGCAATAACATTTTATAACATTCATGATAACATGGCGAAACGAGGCGTGGCGGGCAGGAATCACACTACGATAACGATCCCGACTCCGCTATACGAGAAGATACAGGCGAAGCTGAGGAACACCAGTTTCTCCTCGGTATCGGAGTACGTCACCTACATACTCAGGGAGACGGGCAGCGAGGTGGCGATGCAGAAGAAGGGGAAGAAGGACGTTGACGTGCTTGTGGAGAAGCTCAAGGCGCTGGGCTACGAATAGCCAGATTTTCACACTGAACAGCCCACAACGCTATAAAACCTTTAGAATCATTAGTTACTAATCGTCTTGGTGTTCTATGAAGCCTAACGTCATGCTCATAGTCTGCTGCTCGCTCAGGAATGATATGCTGGGAGCGAAGACTCCGAACATGGACAGGCTGGCGGCCGAAGGCATGCGCTACGATAATTGCATATCAACAGGCACCTGGACCTTTCCATCTCACGTCTCGATATTCACCGGCATGTACGCAAACGAGCACGGAGTGCACGAGATAACGGGAGGCGAGAAGGTCAGGGCATGCATAAAGGCCAACATCTCGCTTACCGCACCGAGGCTTGCTGAGCAGATGGAGGCGAGGGGCTACAGCACAGCCTGCATCTCAAACAACTTCATGCTTTCGAAGCTGACCGGCTTCCAGTTCGGTTTCCAGGATTTCGTGGTGCAGACATCTTCGCCGTGGTACAACAGCAAGCTGGCGACCGAGGCGAGGCACATGGGAGCAACGCCGCTGCAGGTCCTGAAGAAGCTGATATCTGGCGGCAGGGCGCTAGACATACCGAAGTATGCGATGGAGTTCTTCAAGGTCAGGAAGATAGCGAAAGAGACAAACTATCCAGTTGACAAGGGCATAACCAAAACGGTCAAGATGCTCGGGACTTTGCCGCTGAAGCCCAGCTTCTTCCTCTTCCTCAGCATCTTCGACATGCACGAGCCGTACACCAATTTCGACGACAAGGATACAGAGGAGGCGCTGGCGGGGATAAAGCCGATGGACCCCAGAACAGTGGAGAGGCTCAAGGCCGATTACGTGGAGGAGGTCGAGCTCTTTGACAGGGAGCTCGGGGCTGCAATGGAGACGCTCAAGAAGCGCGGGCTCTACGAAGACACGCTCGTAATAATAACTTCTGACCACGGCCAGGCATTCAACGAGCACGATTTCATGTACCACGGTACATACCTCTACGACGAGATTGTGAGGGTGCCGCTGATAGTGAAGTACCCGAAGGGCAGGAGGTTCAAGAGGAGGGAAGGTTATCAGAGCATCTCGAGCATACCAGCCCTCATAGAGAGCGTGCTGAAGGGCGGGGGCGACGGTGCGCTCACGAAGGACAGGGCATTCTCCGAGTCGTATGGCATGATAGACGCGCTGCCGGACAGCTACGCGCACAGGAAAGACTACCTAACCAAAAGATACGAGAAAGCCAGGGCCGCGGTCTACATGGACGGCTACAAGCTGAATGTCAACGGCAGCGACGGAGTCGCGGAGGAGTTTCTGAAATCCGGCAAGAGCGTGGACCCGAAGAAGCACAGGGCCGCCTACGAGAAGCTGGCTCGCGAGCTGGGCAAGTTCAAAGGCAACGAGAAGGGATTCAAGATTCCAAGGGTGCCGCGGTGAAGTACGAGAACATAATAATATCGCCGCATATCGACGACGCTTTCTTCTCACTGGGAGGGCTGCTGCTGCGCGATATGGGCGAGCAGCAGAAGATAGTGAACGTTTTCTCTGTGTCTGATTACACCCTCTCCGGCAGGATGGATCCGAAGAAGGTAACTAAGGTGAGGATGGAGGAGGAGAGGAGGAACATAAAGAAGATAGGCGCAGACGTGGATTTCCTGGCCTTCTCAAACATCGGGAGTGCTGCGCACTCCAGAAAGACCGAGGCAAAGATAAGGACGAGGCTCGGCAGATACATCAAAGAGGGAAGGCGCATCTTCTTCCCGCTAGGTATAGGAGGCCACGGCGACCACGTGCTCCTCGCAAGGGCGGGCCTTGAATTCGCGAAGCTGAGCGGGAACGTCTACCTCTATGAGGATCTGCCCTACGCGGTCAGGGGAACGAGGCTGTTCCAGCTGATTGCGGGTTTTGTGAAGGTGAATGGAGATGATGTATTCCCGGTGGTAAACCCTCGCGAGCACAGGGACGCGCTTAAGGAAGAGTACGTGAAGTTCTCTTATGAGAGGAAGCTTGACCTCTGCAAGTCGTACGGATCGCAGGTCAACTGGAGGATACTCGCTGCGACGCTCGGCTACGGCAGGATGCTCGGGGGGCTCTTCGGCTGCAGGGAAAGGGTGTGGAAGACTGTGCATCCCGAAAGACTCTAGGGTGGAAACAGAAACGTTATAAAGATGCAAAATCCAGACTACAAGCAGGTGAAAAATAGATGTCAGAGCGCATACTGGTAACCGGAGCAACCGGCTTCATAGGCTCGCACCTGGTGCAGGAGCTGGTCAGGAAAAAGTACGACGTGCACTGCATAATAGCCCCGCAGGTAATAGGGGTGACCGACATAGCGAGCGAGTACCAGTACCTGAAGGGCGCTTCACGGAGGAAGTGTGACATAACCGACTATTACGGAATAAGGGGAGCGATCAAGAAGGTTGAGCCTGACATGATTGTCCACCTTGCTGCGCTCACTCCTGTGCGCGACTCCTTCGAGACTCCTTTCTCTTTTGTTCACGCCAACGTGACAGGCACGCTCAACATCGCCTACGCGCTGATGGAGATGCCTGACTTCAAGCGCAGGAAGCTCATCTTCGCCTCGACGGCAGAGGTCTACGGCATGCAGAAGGTCTCGCCGATAGGCGAGGACGCGATACTGAGCCCTTCCAGTCCCTATGCTAACACAAAGGCGATGGCCGACATGCAGCTGAGGATGATGGCCAGGGTGCACGGGCTTAACACGACGATACTCAGGAGCGTCAACTCTTACGGAAGGAAGATGGACATAGACTTCTTCGTGGAGTACGTGGTGACAACTATGCTCAGGGGCGAGAAGGTGTACATCGGCGCTCCGGAATCGAAAAGGGATTACATGTACATCTCCGATCACGTCAACGCCTACGTCAAGGTGATAGAGGCGGGAAACAGCGTCAAGACGGAAGGGCAGGCATTCAACGTCTCGACCAACGACATAAACACAAACAAGGTTGTTGCGCTCAAGGTGGCCGAGATGCTGGGCTTCGACAGGAAGAAGATAATGCTGGGCGAGTATCCGCCTGGATATCCGCTGCGTCCTCTCGAATCCGACCAGCCATTCATAGACCTCGACTCGACTAAAATAAGGAAGGCTCTGGGATGGAAGCCGGAGGTGAGCCTTGAGTCAGGGCTGAAGAAGACTATCGCTTTCTGGAAGGAGAAGATCGGGAAGTAGGTCCGTCTAGCCAGTCGGTCAGGGATGAGTTCGCCTCCTCAAGGTCCTTCTGCGTGTTCACGCTCATCCAGGTCTCGTCATCTCTTAGCATGTAGTAGAAGAGGCTTCCCTGCTTGATCAGCGGCGGAAAGACCGATTCCTCGAAGTTCCCGGTGTCGGGAATGTAGTCCATTATCTTCCTGTTGAAGACGTTTATGCCTATATGAACTGGTGCGTCGTGCAGCTTCTTCTCTCGCGCAAAGCCGGTGACCCTGCTTTTGCCGTCAAGCTCTACGATCGTGAACCTCGAATGGAAGGGTGCGAGTGCGATGGTCGCCACGGCCCTGTGCTTCGAGTGCACTTCCCAGAGGTGAGATAGGCTCATGTTCGAGAGCTCGTCGCCGTTCATCGCCAGGAAGTCGTCATCTTTTACGAACCTGCTTATCGCGAGCTTGAAAGCCTGCGCCGTGCCTCCCTCCACCGTGTGCTCGCTGAAGTCGATTTTCATACCGAAGTTGTCGTTAGCCTTTATGTAGTCGTAGATCATCTCCTTCTTGTAGGCGACGCCTATGACCGCGTGCCCTATCCCGTTCTTCTTCAGCCACTGGAGTATCCAGCAGAGTATGGGCTTGCCCCTTACCTCTATCAGTGTCTTAGGCCTGTCATCGCTCAGCGGCCTCAGCCTGAGACTCGCTCCGCCGGCTATTATCACGGCTGTTGTTATCATGAAGACCCCGATAGATTCAGCAGCAGTAGATACTTGAGACTCTAGTCTTTTATATTGTTTGTGTCCTCATGCTATAGTGCATCTCTAATTCGGGGGCATATCTTGAAGATCGCACTGATAAACATAATCAAGCCGCAGGAGGGTAGCAGGGACGGCATGACCGAGTATGCCTACCAGCTCTTCGAAAGGCTGAGGCGGAAGCACAGAGTCGACCTAGTCTATGTGACCGAGACCCCGCGGCGCTACGATATCTCAGTGCTCTTGAAGGCGAACACCTCATTCAAGCCCAGGATAAGGAGACTCGCGAAATTGGACTATGACATTGTGCACATAACAAACCAGGAACTTGGATACGCAGCGAAGCTGCTGAAGAAGTCAGGATCCGGAGCGGGGATTGTCACATCTATACACGACCTTATGCGCACCAACATACACGCGCACAAGAGCCTGACGCAGAAGGCCTACAACGTCCTCGTGAGAGGCAGCATCCTTGACTCGTTCAAGTACTCGGATTACCTGATATTCAGCGCGAGCACGGTGCAGAATGACGCCGTGGCCAGATTCGGAGGCATGTTCACCAATTACACCACCACGCTGCTGGGGCCTTCCGAGGAGTTCAGGACTACGCCGATACCGAAAAAAAACAAAAAGAAGAAGTTCCTCATTGCAACCGTCGGCGCGTTTGTGCCCTGGAAGAACCAGATCTTTGTGCTCAGGACTGCGAAGCTGCTGAAAGGAGAGAAGAGCCTGAGGTTCAGGCTCATAGGGCACGGCCCAGATGAGGGAAAGCTCAGGGCGTACATCAGGGAGAACAAGCTGGACAACGTCGAGATCGTTCCGTTCCCCGCGCAGGACAAGTTCCTGCAGATGTACGACGGCTTCGACATGATGTTCTACCCTACGACAGAGGAGGGATCTAGCCTGCCGATGATAAACGCGCAGTGCAGGGGCCTGCCTGTGGTCATATACAAGGGCAACCGCGTAGACGTTGAGGTGACGAGGTACTGCTTAGCGGCCAAGAATGAGGAAGACGCGGCCGCAATAATAATGAGAATAAAGAGGAAGGGCTTCGACAGGAAGCACAGGGATGCGATGGTAAAATACGTGCGCGCTTTCTCCTGGGACAGAGTTGCAATGGAAACGCTTGACGTATACAAGAGGGTACTGACGCATTAGAGTGCTCACATATCGAACTTGTAGTCGTCGTTCTTATCGTAGTCAGTGTCCTGCACCTCCACGAACCAGGCAGTCTCATTGCCCACATTCTTTATCGCGTGCGCCACATATGGATGTATGAAGAGCATCTGCCTCTTCCTGTCGTCGAGCATTAGCTCCTTGCGCTCCCCGGTCTTGGTGTCCACGAGCGTGGCCTGCATCCTGCCCAGCACAACAACGAACACCTCCTCCTTGAGTTTGTGGTAGTGAGCGCCGCGCACCACGCCCGGCTTCGAAGAGATGAATATCGTATCCCTCACCGGCCAGCCGGTTTTCTCAACTGTCATCACCTTCACAGCCTCGCCGCGGTCGTCTGCGTTCCTAGGTATGTCGACAAGTATGCCTTCCAACCTGCTCTTTGCAACCATTTCCTCACTTCTTTGCCTCGCAGACTATCTGCGAATGCAGCTTGCGGTAAACGCTTCCTGCCGCGATTATGGCGTATCTCTGCGCGACAAGCTTTGGAGTGGGCTCAGTCAGCTTGCCTGTCTCGTAACGCATCCTTATCTCCCTGAAACCGTAGCGCACAAGCCAATTCCTAAGTATGGGCTGGGTAAATATAAAATACGCTGGCTGGTGCGCCCCCAGCTTGGGGTTGTTGTAGCCACTGTTGTGGCCCAGTACGGTATCGATGCCAGTTGCATTTGGGGTTATCAGCTTGAGCGTGCCGCCCCTCTTCAGCACGCGCCTGCATTCCTCGAAGAAATGCTCGGGGTTAGGTATGAACTCGAGGACTCCGCGCGCATACACAGTATCGAAGGTGCCGTCCTTGTACGGGAACCTGTCCCTTGAGGCGTCAACCTTCAGAACCTTCGGGGAGCGCGGTACAACGTCTATCCAGTCGGTGCCTATGTCAAGCTGCTTGCCGCAACCGATGTTGAGCACTCTCACCAGACCGCCTAACCGGTAATCTTTATTATCTCCGTCGCTACCTCATCTATCTGCTCGCTGGTCAGGTACGGTCCCGACGGCAGGTTTATGCCCCTGAACCCAAGGTCCTCGGCCACGGGCAGCTTGTCTCCTGTGTTGTAGTGCGGAAGCATGTGTATCGGGTAAAAGAAAGGCCTTGTCTCTATCTCCTTCTTCTCCAGGGCCTGCATCACCTTTTCTCTCTGTTTCTTGGGAACCAGGATGGAGTAGTACCAATATGTGTTCTTCGCCCATTCCATCTGCGGAGCGCGTACCACATTTTTTGATTTAGCATCGAAGATCTCGTTGTATTGCCTTGCCATCTCCAGCTTCTTGCCCACCAGGAAATCCAGCCTCTTCAGCTGCGCCACGCCTACAGCGGCCTGCATGCCGGTCATCCTGTAGTTGAAGCCCACCATGTCGTAATAGTACTTGTTCTTGTACTCTGGCTTAGTCCCCTGGTTCCTGAGTATGCGCATCTTCTCAGCGAGCTCGTCGCTGTTGGTCATGCACATTCCGCCCTCGCACGTGGTTATCACCTTGTTGCCGTAGAAGGAGAAGCAGCTTATGTCAGAGAAAGTGCCCACTCTTTTGTGCTTGTACTCGGATCCGTGCGCCTCGGCGGCGTCCTCGATGACAAAGATTCCGTGTTTCTTCGCCAGCTCGAGTATCGGGTCCATGTCGCAGGGGTGCCCATAGATGTGAACAGGCATTATCACCTTGGTCTTCTTTGTTATCCTCTTCTCTATGCTCTTGGGGTCTGCGCACCAGTACTCTGCATTCGAATCTACGAAGACGGGCTTTGCCCCTGTAAGTGCTATGGCGTTTGTGCAGCCGATCGATGTGAGCGTCGGCACTATTACCTCATCGCCTGGCTTGACGCCGAGCGCTGCGAGCGCGAGGTGTATTGCTGCGGTGCCGTTGACCACAGAGACGCCGTTCTTCGCACCTATGTACTTCGCGAAGCCGGACTCGAACTCTGGCACGAATGGATCGGAGCGCATCTTGGTCCTGACCGACTCAGTCACGTTTGCTATCTCCTCCTTGCCCACGTACGGTTCGCTCATTCTTATCCTTACCATATGCCTCCCATCTTTCTCTCGGATTTCACGCCCGTAGTCAGATATATAAGTTGTGCTTCCATTAATATAAGTTGCGTGAGAATTATCTTGCATGTTCGGCGCTGACCGCTGAACTGACGCATTTTTCTGGTAGATGCATGACAACAGAAACGCAGCACGAAACGAGCGAGAGTAAGCAAGGTCATATGAGGAAAGAGATCGCCCTCGCCATCTTCGTGCTCTGCACCGTAGCGATCTTTGCCATTTCCACATACTTCAGGGCGCCGATGCTGAAGTTCTACGGCTTCTACGAGCCGGACGGCTACTTCCACTTCTCTGTGATAGAGACAACGATAGCGCGCCACGCCCTGGTCCCGTTGCAGGATGCGCCGCTCTCGGGCTGGCCGCCAAGCTGCAACAGCCCCACATGCGGGCCTGCGACACCGCACCACGAGCCTTTCGGGCTTTACTGGATAACGCTCATCCCGTACTACCTACTCGCTCCTTTCGGGGTAACCGCATATTATGTTGCGCGCCACATCCCGATGCTCTTCGCGATATTCGACATGCTGGGCGCATTCTTCATCTCCAGATACATGAGCAAGGACAAGTTCTTCGGCCTGCTGGTCATGCTCTTCATAGCGCTCAACATGGGAAACGCAGCGAGAACGAGCGCGCTGATATACCGCGGAGACAGCTTCATCACCTCCTTCCTGCTCGTAGCCCTCATATTCACTGTCGAGATGTTCAGGGCCAAGGAGAAGAACAAAAAACTGGGCTTCATGCTATTGTCTGCGATTTTCCTCGCGCTCTGCAGCCTGACATGGAGCGGAGCATCGTTCGTTACCGCGACATACATCTTCGCCCTGGTCATGCTGCTGCTCTTCGGATTCACTGAGAACAACAAGAAGCTGATTGACGACAGCGGATACATGCTGGGCGCGCTGCTGATCTGGTTCGTGATCGTCAACTTCTTCATATACCTGCTGTGGATCACGCCCGGGGAGCAGACCTTCACCGGCTTCTACTTCTTCATACCGTTCATCGCGCTCGCGGCAGGCTGGCTTCTTGCCAAGAACGAGCAGGTCATGGCATACCTCCCATCCCAGCAGACGTTCCGGGACGCTCTGGGCAGGCTCGTGATAGCAATTGTCATCATCTGCGTTGTGGTGGGCATAATCTACATCATAATACCCAGCCTCGTGCAGGCGATATTCGTCACGAGCGGCTTCGAGGCGATAAACAACTTCTCATCGACGATACAGGAGCTGCAGTCTCCGAGTCCGGACTTCCTTTATGCAAGCTTCGGGCTTCAGAACTACATAAGCCCAATGAGCCTCGTGATGCTCCTTGCCTCGTACTTCAACATATACATAATAGCCTTCTGGGTGCTGCTCTGCATCCTCTTCCTCCCGTACTTCTTCATGCAGACCAGCGGAGACGGCGAGGACAGCCCTGCAACAGCGACGGCACGCTTCGGTTACAGCGAGGTACTCCTCATGCTCATGGCATACTTCATGCTCACCGCATACCTGCAGATGCATGCGATCAGGTTCAACTCGCTCATATCAGTGCCGCTTTCCATCTTCACCGCCTTCACGGTCTACTGGATAATCACCTACTACAAGACGCGAAGCTTCAAGGACTCATCGCCGCTGGCAATAGTATCGTTGACCGTGGCAATGCTCCTCTACTTCGAGATAATGGCCGCGCAGAGCGGAGGCGGCCAGTGGGCATCGCTTGATTGGATCTACGCGGCGCCGGTAATAGTCACGGTCGTAGGCTTCCTGCTCTACCGCATGCTGACGGCAACAAAGAGAGACATGCTGCTCGGCGCAATGCTCGCGCTGGTCATGCTTATCGTCACATTCTACACAATGGTCCACGTGCTCGGAAGCGCGCTGATATGGGTAGGGACAATATTGGCCGCCATATTAATGGCCTGCCTGCTCTACTGGGTCGTGAAGAACTTCGAGGAGAATCAGCTCGCGTGGTACGCCGGCTTCGCGATAATAGCAATCATAATCGCCGTGGCAACCTCTGCCATGCTACTGGATGTGGTGGGAGTCGCGCTGACGCTCCTTCCAGCGGTGGTCTTCATACTGCTCGCGTACATGCTCATGCGCCGTTTCAGCGGGCACAGCTTCCCATACTACGCTTCGTGCCTCCTGCTCGTGCTCCTTGTTGTCTACATGATACAGATAGACACAAACTACGTCACTGGCCTGGCGCCTGCTGACGAGATAAACCCGTATTTCATAACGGCGCTTGCCTGGATGAAGAACAACACGCCGGCAAACAGCGTGGTGCTCACGCTCTGGCCCGACGGCTCGCTCGTGGAGGGAGTGGCAAACAGGACCAGCATCACAGACAGCGTCAGCTCGCAGTATGCATACAAAGCCAACCCTTTTGCAGCGTGGCTCTACAACTCAAGTCCGGACCCTAACTTCCTGCTCAGGAACATAACCGGCGAACCAGACTACCTGCTTGTGAGGGCCCCGTGGATCGTGGAGACTGGAGGGATCTTCACCGAATCGGGCATAAACCTCACTCCAAGCAGCTACGGATACAACCCGTTCACAAGCCTGAACGAGCGCGGAAACGTTACCACTCAGGTCTACCAGTTCTTCGGGAGCGGAGTCGAGGAAGACACGGTGATAACGAACACCAGCGGAACGAAGGCGATTGCGAGCTATGTAGTAGTCAACAACAACACGATATCGCCATTCAAGTATGTAGACTTCTATGACGAGAGCACAGGAAACTCGACGATAATACCGCAGACCTCGTTCAACAAGACCAACAACCAGACGTTCCTGATAGTCTACTCCCAGGTGCCTTCGCCAAGCCTGCACGTGAACATCACCGGTGCGTACATGCTCAACGTAGACCTAGCTGACAGCAACATGGTCGACTTCCTCTTCCACTGCAACACGCAGTCATGTCCTTGGGACAACAACGAGGCAACCCTGCAGCTCGTCTTCATAAATCCGGACACTAAGATATTCAAGATCGTGTACAATGAGAGCAACGCGACAGTGGCATCGGTCAGCTATCCGCGCAGGCCGCTTGCCTGACTTCTTCTGATACCGTATAAGAGATGGGGATTCTTACATCGCGTCCTTCCAGCCGATCCAGGTGCCTAGGAAGCCGAGGACAAACCCGAGAATCGATGCCCACGCCCATATAGGCAGCGAAATCGCCCAGACGAGCAGCGTGACACCCGATATGAGGGTTGCCTTGAGGCACCACATGTTCATCATCCTCAGCGAGTTCACGTCACTCTGACCCGATATGTAGCCGAAACTTAGGAAGAAGAGAGCCACGGAGCCGATGACACCGAAGCCGATGAAGATAGGCATCCAGAAGCCCCCTGCTCCGGCGAAAGCCGGCGAGACTATGCCCTTTGCCCAGAGGTTCCACCACGTAGCTATGAAGACCAGGCTTGCAAGAAGCACAAGCGCAAACGCCACCCAGTTCTGCTTCATCTTCGTCATCTTTGCCATCGCACCACGCTATATCAGACGATGAGAAACTTCTTTAACCTATTCCTGGCTCGCGCTGAAGGCGTAAAAAAAGAAAAAAGAAAAAGAAAATAAAAGAAAAAACGCTGCCTTTACCTCTTTGCAGCCATCCAGGAGCCCAAGAAGCTCAGCACGAAACCGAGCACAGCGCCCCAGTAGGCGAAAGGCCATACTGAGCCGTTTGCCGTCCAGGTCAGCGCTGTAAGGGTTAGTCCGGCTACGGCCGATGTCTCCAGGCCCATTAGCCTGAAGTCCATACCCATGCCCATGCCGCTGACAAGCCCAAAGCTATTGAAGAATAGCGCTATTGAGGCTATGACTCCGGCTCCCACGAAGATGGGACCCCAGAATCCGGCTCCTGATACGTCGAGGGCGCCCGAGAACGCAACTCCCAGGAAGACAAGGCTTCCCAAGAATTCCAGAACGAAGGCTCCCCAGTTCTGTTGTTGTTTTGCCATCAGATCACTGAATACAAGAGGAGACGAAACTTTTTAAACCTATGTTTTTAAAAAGGAATCATTAGACAAGAAACGAAATCCGCGGAACTGCCAAATGAGGGGCGCTGCACCAGGGTTTCTCGGACATCATTTTTAATGTTGTTTGCAATAGTAAGAGAGGTTCTATGAGGCTTGCCTTCGTCTCCGACAGCGTCTTCCCGTGGTTCAACGGAGGGATAGAGAAGAGGAGATACGTGATAATGAGGAAGCTTGTGGAGAGCGGCAACGAGGTGCATTGCTTCACGATGCACAGGGACGGCATGCCAGGCAAGGACTTCATGTACAACGGCATAAAGTACCACTGCGTCGGAGAGGCGGCAGACTGGCAGGGGATGTACAGCGGCGGAGGCAAGAGGAGAAGCACCAAGATGCCCCTGCGCTTCGCGATCAGGCTATTCACAAAAATCTTCCCGTACAGGTTCGACGCCCTAGACGCTGACTCCTTTCCCTTCCTGCACATAATCCCCCTATACTTCTACTCGCTCGTGCGCGGTATAAAGTTCTCGGTCACGTGGCACGAGGTCTGGAGCAGGTCGTTCTGGGAGCATTACCTGAGCTGGTTCGGGAACGTAGGATACGCTGTAGAGTGGCTCTGCGCAAGGTCCGCTGACGTGCACATTGCGAACGCGAGCAGCACCAAGGATCTTCTTGTGAAAGAATTGGGAGTAGATCCGGGGAAGGTGATCGTCTTTCCCGCTGCTGTGGACAGCGAGGAGATAGCCGATTTCAAGAAGAGGCACTCCTGCGCCAAGAAGAACAAGTTCGTAGTGGTGAGCAGGCTGGTCAAGCACAAGAGGGTCCAGCTGGCGATAGAGGCGATTGCAAAGACGAACGCAAAACTGGACGTTGTGGGCACCGGGCCGGAGCAGGAGGGATTGAAAAAGCTGGCCAGCGAGCGGGCAAGAGGCAAGGTGAGATTCATACACGGGCTGGAGACTGAAGGCGTCCTCAGGGAGATGTGCGAGTCAAGGGCATTGATAATGCCTTCTGAAAGGGAAGGGCTTTCACTGGTCACACTGGAGGCGCTGGCCGTAGGCACACCGGTGGTCATAGCGGACACCAGCTCGCTGCCGAAGGAGCTGAGAAAGATGTGCCTGGAGGCGAGGGAGGAGAAGATGGGCGAGCTGCTGAACAGGCTGTCAAAGGATCACGGCAGATATGGAGGAGACGCGGAAAGGAACAGCAGGACTGTACTGCTGGAGTTTTCCGGAGACAGGGCCAACCAGGTTTACGAAAGGATAGTCAGGGGCAGAATGTGAAAAAGGCTCTGGAACCTTATTTATTTATACTTTACATTTGTCTATATAGCGTTTAAATGAGGAATGCGGAGAGCACTCTATTCATCCTACTGACCTTTTTTGCACTCTCATCCATCTCGTTCGCTACTACTCAGGCAATAAACTACGCTTCAGGCGCGCACGAATCAGCGGCGCAGGCATTATATTCAGGAGCAACCTGCACATCCTACACCACGAGCTGCACGCAGTCAACTGGCTTCTGTTCTGTATCAGAGAGCGGCGGATCGCCGTCTGGCTGCACATACCCTGCACCTCCCATAGGCGAATGTTCTGGCGGAGCTCAAGGGTCCACATGCGGAACAGACGACTTTTGCACCCAGCCCTGCTCAACCCCAGTTACCAGCGGCACCACGGTTACGTGCACGCCCAGCTCTCAGACCCCGAGTTCATCGGTAACGTGCACGGCCACGGTCGTCGGCTCCAGTGCTTCGATAATGGGCTCCGGCCCTACAGGCACTGTGGCTTGGACATCATCACTGGGAGGGACTTTCAGCTCCGGCACATGCACGCTCTCTGATGGCTCGTGCCAGATACAGTACACGCAGGACAGCACCGGAGCCGCGACGATAACGGGAACATACAGCGGAGATTCGCTGAACGCTGGCAGTGCGGGCACGGCCTCGGTGACATATTCGGGGAGCGCGCTAGCATATACGACCACCTCAATCTCATGCTCACCGACCAGCCAGACGAGCGGCTCCTCAGTATCATGCAGCGCCGCAGTATCAGGTTCAAGCCCCACAGGCACGATAAGCTGGACATCCTCAGAGGGAGGCACATTCAGCTCAAATACGTGCACGCTGGCAGACAGCTCGTGCACAGTCCAGTACACGCAGGACGGTTCAGGCACCACGATGATAACAGGAACATATAGCGGAGACACTGCGAACGCAGGAAGTGATGGCAGCGCATCGGTCACATACACCGGAGCCCTCACCGCAACATCAACAGTGGTCTCGTGCACACCGAACTCGCAGTCTACAGGCGATTCGGTCTCGTGCACCGTGGTGGTTACAGGTTCCAGCCCAAGCGGCACCGTAACCTGGAGCTCAGTACCAAGCAGCGGCGGCAGCTTTTCCTCCGGCTCATACAGTTTCGGTTCAAGCGATACCTGCACGCTTACCTCAGACGGATCATGCACCATGCAGTACACGCAGTACGTAGCTGGCACAGCCACGGTAACAGCTTCATACGGTGGGAATTCGGAGAACACGGGAAGCACTGGCACGGCGTCGGTCACATACACGGGCCCTACGATCTGCTCTTCATACACGAACAGTTGCACCTATGGGGTAAACGAGGGATGTGATGTGACACAGAGCGGCGGATCTCCTGCAGGCTGTACTTATCCATCGCCACCCGCAGGTGAATGCCTGACCGGCTCCATGGGTTCGACATGCGGCACAGGCGATTGGTGCTCGCAGCCGTGCCTGACGACAACGGGCTCAAGCGTAACGATTTCGTGCACGCCGAACGAACCTACGCCTGGAGTCCAGATCACCTGCACAGCGACAGTAACTGGGAACAGCCCTACAGGCACTATAACGTGGAGCACAAACGGTCCAGGCACGCTGACTGGTGCAACCTGCACGCTGACCGACGGTTCGTGCACAGCCGAGTACAGCCAGACCACAACAGGCACCATATCGATAACAGGGGCATATGGAGGAGATGCGCAGAACAGCGCCAACACTGGCAGCACTACGGTAACATACGAGACCGCAGTGCCCAATGGGATATACTATTATGACAACTGCGGCGATACGCCTGCTTCCAGCGAATGTCCGACAACGCCTGGTGCCTGCCCGACCTCATACTCATCGCCCTACCCGAATCCTCCTGATGCGCCATACAGCGGGCAGATAGGTCCTGTGAATCCCTCCGGTGACGACCTCTCTACAGTGAGGGCGGGCCAGACAGAGCTTCTAAGCGCAATAGTCTCATTCGGATCTCCACCTTATCAGGACTACCAGTGGTATGCATACCAAGACGGCAGCACAACTCCTGCCCAACCCCTCTGCACTACGCAGAATGCGATATCAGGAGCTACGGGCGCAACATACCAGACACCGACCGGAACCACTGAGGACATAACATACGCATTTGAAGTAAAGGACAGCGCCTATGCGCCTGTCTCCTGTTGTTCGACGACAACTGGCGCGCAGGGAACGTACTGCACAGTGGGAGGAACGGTGTACGGGCTTAGCCCTGCAAACACAGCGCAGCAGCCAGCAATGAACGTCAGCCTTTCTGCGCAGGTGCCCCAACCAGACAGCATCTCCACCACGAGCACAACCACGACACCCAAGGTACAGTCGCTTGTCTCGGTCCTGATAGATGAGGTTACCAAGCTGACAGCAAAGACCGTAACAACAGCAGCGATAGAATCAGGATCGCAGCCTTCTGCGCTCTTCGCAACAAGCTCCACAACTGTTCTCAGCTCAATCTCAAGCATCCAGCAGGCTGCAGAGATTCAAGCAAGACCTCAGCCAAGTCAGCAGCAGCTGAGTTTCTCAGGGCTTACCGTCACGGCTTCGTGCATACAATGCGTAATAGATTCGGGGCAGTCAATAACCACACTTGGTGGCGCATCAGGTGGGGGAGATCCATCCGCTGGGATACCTGCGCTCTACACCTACGCATGGAGTGGCGGGTTCACGTTCTCAGGGTCAATCTGCAACTACGGGCCGGAGCCAATAAGCGAAACAGAGTGCACGGCAGCAGCACCTTCTGTAAGCTCGCAGACCGGTTATATGCTTACGCTCTCAGTAAGTGACGAAGTTTCCGGAGATACAGGATCAGCTAAGTTTTCGGTGACCGTCAATCCACCGTTCGCGGTCGGTGGGAATCCGACCACAAGCACTAGCATGCCAATAGATCCCGGACAGTCGGTATCATTATCAGTAACAGCAGCAAGCGGAGGCACAACGCCGTATACATACACCTGGTACGCGGGAGGCTCATCAACATGCAGCGACGACAGCGCAACTGGCACGAGCGGCACAAGCGCAACATTCACTCCTTCATCAAGCACCTACTACTGCGTTGAGGAGCAGGACAGCAGCCAGGCAGGATCCGAGACGAGGTACACCGGCACTCTCCTGGTCACGGTCGCGGCACCACTGACCGCATCTGCAATAACGCCCGCAAGCCCTGCAATTGACACAGGACAGAGCATAAAGCTCACTGCTACATGGAGCGGCGGCATACCAGACTACAGCGTCACGTGGTACTCCAGCCAGAACGGTAACTGCGGACCTGGAGAAACTGGCAGCACAGAACTTGGCACAGCCCAGACTGGCATAACAGGCATCACCAGCACAGATACATTTACACTTACGGGCAGCACAGACATCTGCTACACTGTAGAGGACTCGCAAGGTGACACATCTACATCAGGGATCGACATAGTAACCGTGAACCCGACTCTGGTTGCATCCAATCCACCCACGCCAACCAACATCAACATAGATGAGGGGCAGACAATCGCACTCTCTACTCCTGTTCCCACCACTGGCACGCCACAGTACACATACCAGTGGTACAGCGTGGACAGCAGCCTTGGCTCCGCCTACAAATCATCTGCATGCAGCGCCACAGGCGTTGCTGACGGTTACGACTCAACCGTCTCCACATGCTCTGGTACTACCACTTCGGGTCAGACGACAATCCAGTGCACGGCCTCACCGTCAGTAAGTGACGCGGGCTCCAACGGAGCAAACGAGTACTACTGCGTAGAGGAGACTGACAGCAGCCAGGCCACGCAGGGACCTGAGTCAGCATTCACAGGTACAGCCACGATAATAGTACACGCGCCGCTCACTGCAAACGGCGCACCGGAACCCACGCCCACAGGAAACTGCGCCAACGAACAGTCCTTCGCCTCGATACAGATGGACAACGGGCAGAGTGTGACCCTCTGCGTCAGCGCGCCGAGCTATGGCACCGCACCATACGACTACCAGTGGTATTCGTCGACATCATCTGACGACTGCGGCCCAAGCAGCGGCACAGCGCTGACCGGCACAGGCTCTTCAGGATCAGGTGTTGCGAAAGGGCAGGTAATAAGCATAAGCATAACGCCTCCGACCACCACTCTGCAGCAGAATGCGGTATACTACTGCGTCTACTACACGGACAGCAGCACAGGCTCTGGCACCAGTGGCGAGGTCACGACACCGGCTTTTGAGATCGTAATGAATCTCGACATGGTGACGTCTCCTCCCGAACCCATTCAGACATATGGTGCGTACTGCTCCCTTTGCGAGTGTTACACGAACCCGGCCTACTCCGGCTCGCTTGGTACCGAGCCACCGATCAATGACGGCGATACATCACCTGCCTCAAGCGTGAGTCAATTCAACTCAGAATATGCGACAGATTTCCTCACGTGCCCTGACTTTCCTACAATAGGCCAGAACCCGATATCGCTCAATGGGCTAATAGATACCGGCCTCTACGACAACGAGCCGAAGACGCTTGGAGATGAGTGCCTCCTGAACAAGCCGGTGACTGCTACTACAGCCAACCTGCCGGTGATAATCACATGGAATGACGGAACGGTGGACAACTCGCAGAAGCCGCAGGCAGCATGCATACAGGACGCAACAGGGGATTGCACGAACCAGAACACGGGTGCAAACAACGCAGGCAACCTGCTGCTCAACCTCAACAACGCCGGCACACTCCAGATAAGCGACTTCGCCTACTCGCCGATGCTCCAGGTGACAACATCCTCAGGGACAGAGCAGGACTTCATCTCGAGCAGCTTCTCTGAGAACGCATATGTCTTCCAGCCTGTGCCCGCGATAGCGCAGAACGACATATGGAGCTGGAGCGCCAC
>JASHTX010000023.1 GCA_030040335.1 Microcaldota archaeon | reverse complement strand
TCACGGCCCTCTTTACCGAGTAGTCGAACTGCGTGAATATCTGGGGTATGTAGCGTTGCGATGCAGAGTTCGTGAGGTCGCGCTGGTGATCAGAAATCTGGTCCAGGTGCATCATGAACATGTACGGCATTGTCGCTTTCCAGAGGCTCTTGATGTTTTCCAAGCCTACAGGGTTCGCCTTGTGCGGCATTGTGGATGACCTCGAGATGTCCTTGCCCCTCGGCTGCCCTATTTCTGCTATCTCAGGTCTCTGCAGGTTCCTCATATCGTCGGCCCAGTTGGCCAGTATCGTGAAGCTGCTCAGGACATGGTGCATCAGGTCTGCAAGCGGCTCTGGCTGCACTATCTGCGTTGAAACTTCCGTAGCCTTTATGCCAAGTTCCCTGAGAACTTCCTTCTCGAAATCTTCTGGATTGTCAACAAAGAGCGAAGATGCATTGTAAGCGCCGACCGCTCCGGAGAATTTACCCTCCAAGTCTGCGACAGCCTGATTGACCTTTAGTATCTGCTTGCCGAACCTGCTCACGTACCACGCTACTGCAAACCCGAAGGTTATCGGCTCTGCGTGTTGTAGGTGCGTCCTCCCTATCTGGAGCGAGTCCTTCTCCCTGAGCACAAGTGATATCCAGGCCTTTTCCAGAGCTATCATATCAGGAAGTATGACCTTCCTGAATGCGTCCCTGTAGCGGAGCATGTTGGCAGTATCAACTATGTCGTATGATGTTGCTGTTCTGTGTACACCCGTCTTGGCTTCATTGCTGACCCTGTTTCTTATCAGGTTGACCTGCGCAATTATGTCATGCCCTGTCTTCGCTTCTTCCTCGTAGACGTCCTTTGCCTTTATCTGCTCAGAAGCTTTCCTTATCTCCTCAGCTGCCTTCTCGCTGATTATCTTTCTGTGCGCAAGGACCTTTGCAAGCGCCGCCTCGACCTTTGACTTGTAGCCTACATAGGCCTCCTCAGAGAGATAAGGCGTGAGTTCCTTCACCGAATATCTGTAGTCTGTTGGTGAAAGAAGGTTGTACAACGACAGATCCTCCATGTTTGCACGCTCATCTGAAGCGCTGCCCAGTTATTTCCTCAAACAGCTTGACGTAGATCTCACTTGCCTGCTTTACCATGTCAGATGGCAAAGGCGGTATGTCAGGCTCTGGCTTGCCTTCGCTCCTTGCCTTGTAGAGCTTCTCATGATAGCCCGTGCCTCTGTAGTACTGCCTCACGAATTCCTTGCTTCTTTCTATGTATTTGCCCTGCTCGAACTCCTTCGCATCCCAGAACCTGTCCTCGTCAGCGGTGCCGAAAGTGTCGATCACCATGAACTTCCTGTCATTGTCCAGTGCGAACTCCTTCTTGCCGTCAACGTGTATCAGGCCGCGCTGCTTCACCCTGCTGTTTATCTCCTTGTCTATCTTCAGGCATAGCTCCTTCATGTCCTCGTAGTCTGCCTTTGTCAATCCAGATATCTTCAGCGCCTCCTCGGTCGTAAGGTTTCTGTCCGTCTTCTCGAGCTTTGTGGTGACCTCGAAAAATGGTTCCGGCATTGGTTCTGCGGCCTTTACCTCGTGGCCTGCCTTGAATCCCAGCTGCTCGGGCTTCACAATGCCCTGCTTGACCCTGTCCCAGAGCGAGCCGTAAACGTAGTATCTGGTTATCAGCTCCAGAGGTACGAGGTAGTTCTTGGTCTTCGTGCTTATCTTCGAGTAGTCTCTTATTATGTCCACCTTCTTTACCAGCATCCTGTTCGGCGCATTCATCTTTATGTAGTGCGAAGATATCCCCAGTTGCTTGAGCACATCGAACCAGTACGCGCTCGTCCTCGCCAGCGTCTCGCCCTTGTTCGGTATGTCGCTGGGTATTATCTTGTCGAAGACCGATATCCTATCTGAGAAAATGAACTCCAGCTCATGGTCGTTCACATCGTATACGTCCTTTACCTTGCCTGATCTTATCATCTTTGCCATATTCTCACGATTTCATAAGCTTCTCATCGTCAGCCCTGTTCTTTTCGCGCAGTTCCTTCTGGTACTGCGAAACTTTCTCGTGCAGCTTTGGGTTGCCGTATGCAAGTATCTTTATCGCTGCCAATGCCGCGTTCTCAGGCTCCAGTATGACGAGCGGCGTGATGCCGCCTGGCATCCTCAGTGACGAGTATATGTCGGCTCCGCTGAATTTCTCAGAATAAGGAGGGCATGCGATCACGGTAAACCTGGTGTTGCTGTCAACGACTCCAGAGAGCGCATTTGATCGACCCGCGACCGTTATGTATACGACATTGTCACTTGACGTCTCGTTCTTCTTCAGCAGGTCCAGAAGATCTGTAGGCCTCCTGTGCGCGGAAATTACCCTCTTCTCGCATGCCACGCTGTGCTTCTGAAGCGTGGTCCAGATCTGTTTCGCAAACTCTTCATCGCCTCCTGAACCTAAGATTACAACTACTCTATCAGACATTTTGTCCCCCAAGTGCTTAATACTTGAGTCTTTTATCCTTAAAAGCCTTATAGTGAAGCTCGATGCCTAAGCAGTCCTGACCTCAGTTACCTCCTTGCTGCCTACTTTGCTCCTCTCCCTCAGGTCTATCGTGTCCTCCAAGTTCGGACCTGTGGAAATGATGCTTATCCCTTTGAAATATCTGGAATTCGATTTAAAGAACGTATTCAGATTGGAGATGAACGCTTTTGCGTCGTTTGTCAACGATCCGTACTCCCTGACACTCTCGTTGTTCTTGAATAGTCGGTCTACGCAGGTGATCGCCGACTGTGTTCCGCTGTTCTTGTTCATGGCGTCCTTTGCCAGCTCGTAGTTGAAATCCGCAAGCCTCCTTCGCCTTCCGCTGACTGTTCCTATCTCCTCTATGCCCATCTCCTTCCTCTTCTCCTCGTCCCACTCTCCCTCTAGCGGGCCCTCTCCGACTCTGGACACGTAAGACTTGTAGACAACTATCACTTCATCGATATCCTTGGGCCCTATTCCAATGTCTGCCGCGAACTGGCTTGCAGTTGTATCTTGGGAGGTTACGTATGGATAGAACTTGTAATCCAGAAGTGAAAGCGCAGCGCCGTGAACGCCTTCGGCAACGACCGTCTTGTTTGCCGCTATGGCCTTGTTTATCTCAGCAGACACATCTGTCAGATATGGCTTGAGCGGCTCGATCTCCTTGGCGATTTTTGCAGTCCTGAGTATTCTGTACGATCTTGCCGGACCCGTTCCGGTTCCCACAGAGCCGACCCTCTTGACCAGGTCTGCCTTTTCCTGGTCCATGTGCTCCCTTTCTATTATAGTGCAACCGTAATCGACTCCTATCCTGTCCTTGACCCCATACTGCTCAATCTCATCAAGCAGTATCTCTGGGTTGATCAGCGTGCCCCTCGCAATCAGCAATCTAGATTTTGGGTTTATGAAGCCCCCCGGCACCTGCCTGACCTTCTTTCCTTCCACTATCGTGTGGCCTGCCTGAGGCCCCCCTCCTGCCCTTACTACTATGTCTGCGTCATCCTTAACTGCAAGATAGCCGGTGATCTTGCCCTTCCCCTCATCACCGTAGAATCCTCCCACTACCATCTCTAGCATATGATTATAATGAGAAAGAAACCTTAATTAGACCTCTCCTTTTTTCTCTGATTCATGGTCGCGATCAGCGTATTCTGCAGCAGGCAGATCCTTGTCATTGGCCCTACTCCTCCTACGTTCGGCGTGAGGTATGCGCACTTTCCTTCAAGAGAGAAGGTATCAACGTCAAAGAACCTCTCATTTGTCTTAGGGTTTTGCCAGACTCCCACTCCGAAGACCGCGCTCTCCTCCTTTACCATCTTCCCGGTCAGCCTGAATCCGTTCTGTCCGTACACCTCCGGAGGTTTTCCAGAGGCCGACACCACTATGTCCGCGTCTTTCACCCTTTCAAGCACGCGTCTCGATTTTGTGTGATAGCATGTCGCTGTTGCATCAAGATCCTGGAGCAGCTTCTGGAGTGGCTTCCCTACAAGAGTACTCCTTCCTATTATTGCGGCTTCGGAGCCAGCGATATGAACGCCGTAGTGCTGCGCCAGTAGGACTATTCCCTTTGGCGTGCACGGTATGAGCGAGTTCTCAAGCGTGTACTCACCCCTGAAAAGCTTTCCCAGATTGTGCGGAGTCAAGCCATCAACGTCCTTCGCGGGACTCAGCCTTGAAAATACAAACTCCTCGCTTATCTTTCCGTCGAATGGAAGCTGCGGAAGCACGGCATTCACAGAAGGGTCGTTGTTCAGCTTGCTCAGCGTTTCTGCAACCACCTCAGGCATCTTGTCCTTCGAATGCGCACGTAGGTCTATGACATCTGACTCTATGCCTACCTCTGCGCAGTTTTTCATCTTCAGGTTAACGTATGTCCAGGATTCGGGGTTATCGCCTATCATGAGTGCGACTATCTTGGGTTTTACGCCTTCTTCCTTGAGCCGCTTTACGCGCTCGGCTATCTCCCCTTTCATCTTTTCTACAACTGGCTTTGCAATCATCTTCACTGTTTCGATCATAGGTTCCCCAATTGTCCTATTCGCCCTTCATCTCTACCCTTGACCTGAACTTCGGCGGGAAGTTCAGCTTGCTGTAGTCTCCATTGACGCATGCAAAGCAGAAGGAGTCTATTCCCAACCCCACCGCGTTTGAGAGGCTGAGCGGATCCAGGTAGCCAACGAAGTCGACTTCCAGCTCCTTTGCGACTTTTTGGCCCACATTCTCGATGTTGTCCTTCGGTGCGACGTTGTATGCAACCAGTTCTTCGGAAGAAGGAAAGTCTATGCCCATGTAGCATGGAAACCTTATCGGCGGGAATGTAAGCAGCAGGCTTATTTTTTTCGCGCCTGCCCTCCTGAGCTGCTGAGCGAAGACCTTTGAACTGGTTCCCCTGACAACGCTGTCATCTATTACGATAAGGTCTCTGCCTGCGATGAGTTCTTCTATTGCGAACATGCTTTCCACAGTGTCCTTCCTTTCAGTGGGCTGTATGAAGCTTCTCAAGACAGACTTTCTTCCATACCTGTCCTTTCCAAGAGCGTGCACCACCGGGACTCCCGACTCCTCTGAATATCCATCTGCGGCGTGAATCGCAGACTCGGGTATCGGTACAACGGCGTCACCCTTGATCTTGAACTTCTTAAAGAGGGCCCTGCCTATGTTGACCCTTGCGGTGGCTATTTGTATGCCGTCTATGTTCGATGCTGGATGGGCAAAATAGGTGATCTCGAAAGCGTCGAGTGCCTTTGCCTTCTGAGGGGCAAACCTGTGTACCTTCGGCCCATCCTTGGCGAATATTACGAGTTCCCCAGGCATTATGTCTTTGACTTTTTTTGCGCCTATCTTCTGCAATGCAAAACTTTCA
>JASHTX010000022.1 GCA_030040335.1 Microcaldota archaeon | reverse complement strand
GCACATATCGTTGAGAATATCGTAGAACGCAGGCCGTTCCTGGAGGAGGCAATAGCCAGGGGCATAATCAATTACGCGGCGCTTGCTGACGCGCTCAAACCAGAGGTGGAGAAGGAACTTAAGAAGAGCGTCAAGCAGTCTGCGATAATGATGGCGCTGAGGCGTCTTTCTGAAAAGCTCAAGGAGGGTTTTGTGGGCCAGGCTCCGATCAGGTTCAAGGAGTCGGACCTGACCATAAGATCGGACCTGGTCGAGATAACGTTCGTGAAGTCGCCAACTACAATAGACCGGATAAGGAAGATGTACGACATCGTGGACTTCCAGAAGGGTGATTTCCTTACGGTGACGCAGGGCATCTACGAGGTTACCGTGATAGTTAACAAAAAGTACAAGGCAGAGATCCAGAGGCTGCTGCTGAACGAGAAGGTCATAAAAGTCCTTGACAAGCTCTCCTCGCTGACAATAAAGATACCCATAACCTCAATCGACACTGTAGGCGTATTCTACGTTGTCACGAAGGCGCTGAACTGGGTAAACATCAGCATCGTCGAAGCTGTATCCACGCTTACAGAACTGACTTTCATACTCCGCGAAAACGACATCTCGCTGGCTTTCAACACTATCAAGAGCCTGATTGACTAATGCTGCTCGAGTAGTTTCTTCACTTCCCTGACAACATTTCTGTGCGTCAGCGTGGGCCAGCCCCTGTCTGCCGCGAATTTTCTCAACTCTGGGCTGGGATTCAAGGCTACCGGAGTGCCGACCACGCCCAGCATACCGTTGTCCATTACCTCGTCTCCAAATGCAAACGAGCCCTTCAGGTCAATCTCATGTGCGAGTTTCCTGACTACCCTTCTTTTTGCTCCGTGCTGATTCAGATTAAGCCCGGCCCTGAACCTGCCCGTGTAATAGCCGCCTTTCTTCTGAAGCTCCGATGAATAAACCTTTCTCATTCCGAGAATTTTTGCGGCAACAGTTGCGAGTTCACGTGGCGATGTGGATATCATGACGGTCAGATACCCCCTGCTTCTCATAAGCCTTACGAGTCCGAAAGACTCTCTGTAGATATTCTTACAAAAATTCTTCATAAAGACGTTTGCATGCTCTGTTACATCCTTCACAGGCTTGTCCCTGAGTGCTTGTGCCCAGAGCCTGCTCGCGGAGATAGCCAGTTCCTCATATGTTATCTCCCTTTTCCTGTATCGGCCCTGGTTTCTTATCTGCTCCAGGTAGAACTTGTCGGCGTAGAGTCCTCTCGCGTTCAGATACTTCATGAATAATGTCCATGCATAGCCTTTGCTGGTACTGCACAGGGTTCCGTCAAAGTCAAATAGCGCAGCTCTTTTCTTTCCCAACGGCTCCACCACTGAAGTTACTCCTCCTTGTCTACGCGCTTCCCAACGGAGAGCTTTACGCCGTTGGTGTCCCTTGTTATCGTTATGTCCAGGTTCTCGCTTCCGAGCATGCGTCTCAGCTCGTCGTATGTGTACGAACCAACCTCCTCCTTTTTCTTCTTGTTCTTGAGGACTTCTGCCCTTCTTTCGATCAACGCCTCCCTCCTGATCTCGGTGTACGAGAGCCCCAGGTTGGGGTTCTGTGCGGAGTACATGTCCTCTATGCCGCGTTCTATCGGCTTGTAGCCTTCACTCTGGTAGATGAATGGAAGTACCGCCTGAAATTCCGATTTTATGCTCTCCACAACCCTGCCGACGTCCTTCTCGCTTCCAGCCACAACGAAGTCGTCGCCATTAAGGAACCCGGCAAAGACGCTTCCGCCAGATTCGTGCATCCTGTCCTGAAGAAGCTGCGAGACGAGCCGCAGTATGGTTATTCCAGGCTCATTTCCGAACTTGCTCGCAAAGCTTGCCAGCCCGTCAACGCGCAACCTGCCTATCTCGTAACCATCGCTCGAGCCCTTCAGGGCCTTCTCGACACTGTCCGATATCCTGTCCTCGTTCGGCAGGTCTATGAGGGGGTCGAACTTCTTTCCCTTCTTCTTGAGGAATATGGTTACCAGGCTCCTCAGCTCATCAGGGTCGAACGGCTTCTTTATGTAGTAGTCTGCGCCGTACTTTATGCCCTTGAACCTGCTCGATGTGGCCTCCATTGCGCTGACTATTATGACCGTGGTCTCCTTGAGCGACTGGTCCTTCTTTATCGTCTCGCAGATCTGCAGGCCGTCCATTCCCGGCAGCATGAGGTCGAGGATGACAAGATCTGGCTTCTGGTCCTTTATCTTGTCCAGCGCCTCCCTGCCATCGTAGAGCTGCATTATGTCATAACCGTGGCCGAGGGATATGCTCATCAGCTTGTTTATGTTCTTGTCGTCTTCAACGATGAAGACGCGCTTTATGTGCTGCTGCTCCTGGAGCATGTAATAAGTGAGTATGCCGCCGCTGCTCCTGGATGCTATCGCATTTGCTTTTTCAAGCTCCGAGAGCCCCCGCTTGAGCGTGTCTACGTCTATAAGCCAGGTGGCGGCGAAATCCTTGAGCTCGTCAAACGTAACCTCCTGCTTGTCGTTTATCAAAGACATGATGTCGGATTCGACATCCTCTATGCCCTTCATTCACTCACTGGTCGCTGCGCTAGTAATGGACAGCGAAAGAATATTATTGCTTGCCGTTGAAACGGTAGATAGTTTTGCAGGTGTGCTATTGCAGCAACAGCCAATGCGTAAAGCGCCGGGCCCAAGCGCCAGAAAGCTGCCGATCAAGGAGATCATTGTCGTAGTGGTGGTCTTGGTGGTAATCTACTACGTCTACTCGCTCTTACAACCTGGAACAACAACAATAACGACCGCAAAGACGCTTTCCCTTTCAACGAACCAGACGGTCTTCTTCAAGATATACAACGGCTCTACTGTTGCGCTGCGCCTTGCGCATGCAACTTCCGGTACCGCAACCTTCTACATGACGCAGCTTCCATTTCTTTACAACCCGGTGGCGACAGTCACGCTGTCAGGAATAGGAAGCGTTAACCTAAGCACGAGCGGCACCCAATCGGCCGATATGAACCTGCACCTCGTCAGTTCCAACACCAGCGGAGCCACATTCATAATATCGCCGCTACTAAGCGGCCTTGGCATAAGGACGAGCAGCAGCGTCTACTTCATAAGACCTGTCATCTTCGGCACTCAGACGAACTCCACAGTTACTTCAACCACCACCATCTCCTCGGCAACTACCCAGAACAGCGTAGCATCTACCAGCACGACGACCCAGACCACTACTACCGCCAAAACTGCGCCTTCGCAGTCGCAGGTGGCGATTAATCTGATGAACAACACGAGCATAGGCCCTCTCATGCTCGAGTTCAGGGCGCTTTACCAGAGGGACACCGCATGCACGGAAGGAGTCTACAATGCTACATACAATACCTACTATAATTCCAACCCTCCGCCTCCAATTTCGTTCGCAAACGTTAGCCAGTTCACCCCTACAAATATAACCATCACTGCAACTTCAACTTCTAAGGCTGACGTGTTCGCCGTGACATATGCACTTGTTGCACCAGATTCTGCGTTTGCGGGAACGGTGGTTGGTGCTACTGTGAACACGACTTCCAGTGTTGTGACAAACGTAACCTACGTCGGTCTTTATAAGTCATCAGGCTTTGATTTCACTATACTGAATAGTACCTACGCCTTCCAGAGCAAGATAAACGACGACTGCGGTGCGTACATAACGCCTCCTTAGCAGGATCCGTCGCTAAAAAGATGGTGTCATGGTGGACTCAGACAAAGCGCTCGACGCACACAAAAAGAGCAGAGGCAAATACGAGATACTCTCCAAAGTTCCTCTCGAGACGCGCGAAGAGCTCTCCACATTCTACACTCCAGGTGTTGCGTATGTCTCCGAGGCCATACACGGAGACCTCGGCAGGGTCTATGACTACACCAGCAAGTCAAACACGATAGCGATAGTTTCAGACGGCACCAGGCTGCTGGGTCTCGGGAAGATGGGACCGCAGGCGGCACTGCCTGTCATGGAGGGAAAAGCAATCCTCTTCAAGAAGTTCGGAGACGTGGACGCAATACCTCTCTGCATAGGGACCCAGGAAGAAAACGAGATAATAAAGTTCGTGCAGAACATCGCGCCAACGTTCGGAGCCATAAATATAGAAGACATAGAGTCTCCCAAGTCTTTTAGGATTGTCGCCGCGCTCTCAAAGAGCCTTGACATACCCGTTTTCCACGATGACCAGCAGGGCACGAGCGTCGTGGCTTTGGCTGCGCTGCTAAACGCGATCAAGCTCGCAGAAAAGAAGAAAGACGCGAAGATAGTTGTAAACGGCGCGGGATCTGCGGGCATAGGAATAGTAAGGCTTCTGGCTAGAAGCGGCTTCAGCAACGTGCTCGTCCTGGACAGCAGCGGCATACTGTACAAGGGAAGAAAAGAGAACATGAACGAATTCAAAGAGGAGATAGCCGCAGTTACGAACAAGGAGGGAAAGAGCGGCGGTCTGGAGGAAGCTGCCGCAGGGGCGGATGTGCTAATCGGAGTGTCTACGAAGGGCGCTTTCGGCAAGAACCTGATAGCAAAGATGAACAAGCAACCTGTCGTTTTCGCACTGGCCAACCCTTATCCGGAGATCGAGTACCAGGAAGCCAGGAACGCAGGCGCATACATAGTCGCGACGGGTAGGAGCGATACCCCGAACCAGGTCAACAACGTCCTTGCATTCCCTGCAATAATGCGGGGTCTCCTTGATGTCAGGGCGAAGGGGCTTGACTACGAGATGCTCAGGGCAGCCGCTGTGGCGATAGCCAAGTCAGTGGGCAAGGAACTCAGCCCTGAGAAGATAATGCCAAACCCTATCGACAGGAAGAGTGCTATAAAGGTTGCTTCGAATGTCTCAGCGGCTGTAGCCGAGGCTGCGGCAAAGGCCGGCCTGGCGCGAGTTGAGAGGAATCCGAAGGAGATAAAGAAGCAGACTGCAGCACGCATCAGAAGATACTGGAAGGTCGAAAAGAAGGCGCTCAGTACAAGAACACCCTGATCTATACCAGGTTTCTCGGATCCAGTGCCTTTTCCAGTTTCTTTTTATCAAGAATCTTAAGCTCAATGCAGACCTGCATGACGCTCTTGCCTTCCCTGTAAGCCTTCCTCGAGATCTGGGCGGCTTTTGCATAGCCAATGTAGGGGCTTAGCGCAGTAGCGATTCCCAGGTCGTCTGAAAGGCTCTTCCTGATCCTCTGCGCATTCACCTTTATCCCGCGTATGCATTTTTTGTCAAATGTGGCTATCGAAGAGGACAGGATGCGTATCGAATATAGGAGTACAAAAGTGATTATGGGCATGAAGACGTTCAGTTCGAGCTGGCCCGCATTCGCAGCTTCCCTTACGGTTGCACTGTTGCCCATGACCCTGAAACAGACCATGTTGAGCATCTCCGGCATGCTCGGGTTTATTTTTCCCGGCATTATCGAAGACCCTGGCTGAACCTCTGGCAGCAGAAGTTCTCCGAATCCTGCCCTAGGCCCGGAACTCAGAAGCCTAAGGTCGTTTGCTACCTTGTTAAGCACTATGGCAACTTCCTCGAGTGCGTTTCCTACGGCAAGTTCGGCTATCTGGTTCTGCATTACCGCAAAATTGTTATCCGCCTGCCTGAAATCCACTCGCGTGAGTTTCCTCAGTTCCTTCACAAAGGCCGATGCAAAACCGCGAGGCGCGTTTATGCCAGTTCCCGTGGCCGTGCCTCCGGCGGGTATCTCCAGAAGCTTGTTTGTGGCAAGCATCAGGTCTTCTGCTGCAGAGGCGAGAGCGCCTTTGTAGCCTGAGAATTCCTGCCCGAGGGTTATCGGTACAGCATCCTGGAGGTGCGTTCTTCCGATCTTCACAATATTCTTGAACTCCCTTTCTTTGCCAGCGAGTGATTTTTCCAAGCTTGAGAGCGCAGGCAGCAGTTTCCCTCTGATTTCAGTGTAAGCCGCTATGTGGGTCGCCGTGTGAAAGGTATCGTTTGTCGACTGCGCCATGTTTACGTCGTCGTTGGGGTGCACCCTTTTGTAATCGCCTTTCTTGCCTCCCAGCAGCTCTATGGCCCTGTTTGCGATCACTTCGTTTACGTTCATGTTCGTGCTGGTCCCTGCGCCTGCCTGAAATGCGTCAAGCACGAACTGGCCATCAAGCTTTCCCTTAAGTATCTCATCGCACGCCCTTGCCATGGCCCTGCTCTTCCTTGCGTCGAGCTTTCCAAGTCTGGTGTTGGCGAGTATCGCTGCCTTCTTCAGGATGACATAGCTGTATATGAACTCCTTCTGCAACTGCAGTCCTGAAACCTGGAAATTTTCCTTCGCTCTCTCTGTCTCCGAGCCGTAGTAGGCGTCGGCAGGCACTCTTACATTGCCCAGAATGTCGTCCTCTATTCTGTATTTCACAGCATCATTGCTCAGGTGACATTTAAATTCTATTCGAGAAGCTTGTGAGGGTCGACATCCATCTTCGGCTCAAGTTTCTTGGCTATGGTCGCGCTCGGCATCGGGATCTTCCTTGTCGAAAGCCCTATTTTCCCATCCTTCTTGCTCGCCAGGATATTGACCATCCAATGGGTGTCGTCCCTCTTCGGATAGTCGGATCTGAAGTGTGCGCCTCTCGATTCCTTCCTTAGCAGTGCGCTCGTTATTACTGCCTCGCAGACATCTAGCATTTTTTCAGTTTCAATCGCTATCTCCAGCTGCTTGTTGTTCCTGAGCCCTCCGCGCACCCTCATTCCTGCAAACCTGCTCCTGAGTTTCCGTATTCTTCTCAGCCCTTCTCTGAGTGCTTTTTCTGTCCTGTCTATGCCTGCATATCTCCACATGGTCTCCTGAAGCGCGGATCTCAGTTCCACTGGATTGTCTTTCCCGCCCAAGAACTTCCCAACTTCATGCATTGCCATTTTCAGTTCTTTATCGTTCGGAGTTGTATAGTCGTGGCTTTTTGCGAACTTCGAAGCCCCAACTCCTACTACCTTGCCATAAACAACAGTTTCCAGGAGACTGTTTCCCCCGAGCCTGTTGGCCCCGTGTATCTGCCCCACGGTTTCGCCTGCCGCGAAAAGGCCGCTGATTCGCGTCTCGCCCTTCGGAGAGACATCAACGCCGCCCATCGTATAGTGCGCCGTAGGCGCGACCTCCATTCTCTGCTTCGATATGTCTATGTTCTCAAACTGCTTGAACTGGTAATACATCTTCGGAAGCCTGTCTAGTATCTTGGATTTCGGCATGCTGGTAACGTCAAGCCATACGCCGCCGTGCTTTGTACCCCGCCCTGCCCTTATCTCATCGTATATCGCCCGCGCAACCTCGTCCCTGGGACCAAGTTCCAGTCTCCTCGGGTCGTAGCGACCCATGAACCTCTCTAACTTCGAGTTGAGAAGGATGCCGCCTTCGCCTCTCACGGCTTCTGTAACCAGCACTCCAACCGCCTTCTTGGGATAAATCATGCCTGTCGGATGGAATTGCACCATCTCCATGTCGACCAGGTCTATTCCGAGGTTGAGCGCAAGTCCCGCGCCATCCCCGTGGTTTTCATAGCTCCTTGACGAGCTTCTTTCGTATATCTTCGTGTAGCCGCCCGCGGCAAGCACGACCACCTTTGACCTGAATACCACAAGCCTGCCCTTCTTCACATCCAGGCCCAGGGCTCCTGCTATCCTCTTTCCATTTTTCAGTAGAGAGCAGATGAAGATGTCTCCTGCTATCCTTATCCTTCTCTTTGCCGCCTGCGCGATCAGGACACGCATCATCTCCTTTCCCGTCTGGTCCTCATAGAAACAAGTTCTCCTATAGGTGTGCGCGCCGAAGAAGCGCTGGGTGAGCCTCCCGTCTTTCTCCCTGTGGAATCTCGCACCCCATTTTACCAGCTCCAGCACAGCCCGAGGCGCGTCCTTGCAGAGAAACATGACTTCCCTGTAATCCGCGATGAATTCCCCTTCTCTGTATGTGTCAGCAGCATGTATGAGCCATGTGTCCTTTGGATCCATGGTTCCCAACGCAGCGTTTATGCCGCCAGTAGCAAGCACTGTATGCGCGTCGCCCTTCCTGCATTTCCCCAGAACCAGTATGCTCCTTGCTCCTCTGTCATGCGCTTCTATCGCGGTTCTCAGGCCTGCTGCTCCGGAGCCTATTATGAGGATGTCGCATTTTACTTCATCGTATTCTTTCATATGAAAAATCCCTCGCTATCACTTTGCGCCAGGCTTCTTTACCTTCCCCGATATCGGGAGCGTGAACCAGAATGTGCTGCCCCTGCCAGGTTCTGAGAGGACGCTGATCTTGCCGCCGTGCAGGTTCACTATCTCCTTGGCTATCACAAGCCCCAGGCCCGTTCCCGATCCCTCCTGCACTGTAAGCCCTTTCCTCTGGAGCTGATAGAATTTCTTGAAAAGCTTGCCCTTGTCCTCCTTGCTTATGCCTATTCCAGTGTCGATCACCTCTACTCTCACGCTCCTGCCCTTTCTGAGTATCCTGACCTCAACACCGCCCTTATCCGTGAACTTTATCGCGTTGCCTATAAGGTTGACGAATACCTGTATCAGCCTGTTTGGATCCGCTTCGACTACGGGTACGTCGTAGTCCACGTTCCATGAGAAACTTAGCCCCTTCTTCATTGCGAGGTCTTTCTGCGTTTCGAGCGTCGGATTCTTGGCTATGTCGCTGAAGTTTACCGGCTGCTTGGCGAGGGTTATCTTTCCGGAAGACAGTTTCGCCGCATCCAGTATCTGGAGTATCAGCTGCATCAGCCTGTCGGATTCGCTCACCACTATGTTCAGGTAGTCGCGTTGCGAATCTGTCAGGGCGCCAGGGCTCTCAAGCAGCACCTTGCTGTATCCCCTTATGTTTGTCAGCGGGGTCTTGAGATCGTGGGAGATGTTGTAGAGAAACTCACTCTTGAGCTGGCTCTCTGCTGCGCTCTCCCGCAGCCTTTTGCCAAGGTCCTCCAGTCCCTTCTGCATCTCCCCCATCTTGATCTTTGTAGCGAGTTCCTTGACAATAACCATGTAGCCCACAGGATTGTTGTCTGCGTCCACCATGATCCTTATTACCTGCGTGCACGGCAGCGGCTCCTCGCTGTCTTTTACCCTCATGTTTACAAAAGTGTCACCAACGACGCCCCTGCTCTTTGCCAGCGAGAGCGAATTCGCCACCCTCTCCTGGCTCTCGGCATCAACGTAGAGCGCAACCAACTGTCCTCCGCTTATCTCGCTCTTGTTATACCTCAGGAGCCTCTCGGCGCTCCTGTTGGTCGATTTCACATACCCGAGAGCGTCCACGCTTATTATCGCGTCGCTGGAGCTCTCGACGAGTTCCGATACAGTATTCTGGATGTTTGTGATGTACTTCTCGAAGTTGTTGCTTGCCAAAAGGCACGAAAAGCCGCCGAACTGGTTCTTGGCAAGCGTGGCTTTCAGATCCACCACCACGTCATTGCCGACGTTCATGCGCAGCTGTTTCGTGTACGTATCCGAGACCGAGCTTATCGCATTCGCAAAATCCCTGTCTTCATACGCGAGGTCTATGAGCCTTCTTCCCACGATCTCGTCCCTGCTTATCTTCATTATCTTGTCCGCATTGGCGCTCGACCACAGCACCGTGGTGTCTTTTGCGAGCAGCATAAAGACCTCTCCAGGGCTCTTTTCGGCAAGTCTTACCTTCTCCTCCAGCTCCTTGAGTTCTGTCACATCATTGAGCAGCACGTGCGTTAGCCTCTCGCTTATCTTGGAGCAGCTGGCCTTGTAGACCTTGCTCTCGTTCACCCTGTCTTTGACCTCCGCCACAGTTCCGTCCCGGAGCGCGTAGAGCGCGTTTGCATCAACATTGAAAAAGTCGCTGATATTCTTGGAGATCATCTCCCTCTGAGTCTTGGCAAAGAGCCCGCTGACGGCTTTGTTGGCCCTAACAATCACTCCGCTCTTGTCTATGAGGAACTGCGGAACGTAGGTGTTGAATGCAGCGTCGAAATATCTTGCAAGGCTGACGCTTCTTTCCCTCTCGACCTTTGCCACGGTCTGATACGCGAGTATGTCAGATGCGAGGCTGGCCGTACCTGCTACCATGTTGTCGAACTTGTCTTCCTGCTTCGACAGCAGCGTTATTACGAAAACCAGTTTTCCTTCTACCGATGTTGGCACCATCATGCAACTCCTGTAACCAAGGTTATAGTGCTTTATCAGTTCGGGAAAAGCCGAATAGCCGCTGAGGCGGTTATCTAGATACTGCTTGTTCGTGTTGGCGACGAATTCCTCCAGGCCCGACAGCTCTATCTGGCCCTGATAGGCGTCGCTGATCATTATTTGGTCTATGCCTAGCCCCTCCCGCAGCCTGGCACTGAACTTTGTGAAGAGGTCGCTTATGGTGCTCGACTCTCTGCCCATTGCAAATATGTCCGAAACGAGCCTTTCTGTTGTGAGAGTCTCGAGCATACCGGTCGTGTTAAAATCTCTTACAAAGTTAAATAATATAGCGCTAGATAAAGATTTTCGGCAGGAGGAAGAAGAATGTCAGCAAAGGAGCTATTTGAAGGCGTCTTCAAGGTGGACGGAAAGATGGCCACGAGAAACCTTGTCAAGGGCAACAGGGTTTACGATGAGGATCTTGTCAGGGAAGGCGAAACCGAGTACAGGTTGTGGAATCCGTACAGGAGCAAACTCGCTGCCGCAATCCTGAAGGGAATGAAGACGATGCAAATAATGCTCGGTTCCAAGGTCCTTTATCTTGGCGCAGCCACCGGCACCACCGCCAGCCACGTTAGCGACATAGTAGGGAAGGATGGCACCGTATACTGCATAGAGATATCGGAGCGTAACATGCGAGAGCTGGTCAAGACGTGCGAGCCACGCGAAAACATGCTTCCGATACTGCAGGATGCAAGGAACGTCGAAGCCTACTCGAAGGAAGTGGGGACGTGCGATGCCATGTATCAGGATATAGCGGCGAGGGATCAGGCAGAGATCTTCAAGCGGAACGACATTCTGTTGAAGAAGCATGGATATGCCTATGTTGCCATAAAATCGCAGAGCATCGATGTGGCAAGGAAACCGGAGCTGGTCTACAAAGAGTTTCTCGATGAAGTCTCTACCGACTTCGAAGTGCTGGAAAAATTAGACCTCTATCCTTACGCAAAACTGCATCTTTTCGTCGTTCTTCAAAAGAAGTAAATGAGAACAGTTTTAAATCTTAGAATCTAAGACCAAATGATTGCTTGCTTGATGTACACAGATATCTGGTCTCACTAGGAAAATCAAAATTCACCACTACGATCTGCCCCCACTGCGGTGCGGAGACGCGGGCGTCGAGCAGAAACGACGCATTCTGCAATTTTTGCGAGCAGTATCTCAACATAGCAGATGCCGAAATACAGAAAGAGAAGGGGGCGGAGAATGTCTTCATGCAGCTTCACAGCTGGCAGGCTGACAATTCCCTGGATGCTTCAGTTCAGGCAATCCAGAAACTGCTGCAGGCAAACAACTCGCCCATGACTTTCTACATATCCGCGCTTTTCTACAGGCAGTTCTCAGATTCACGCTATCACGACAAAAATTACGCCCTTCCTGGATTCATGGAAGCAAATGCAACAAACATACGCTCGTCCCTTGATCTCACCTCCAAATGGAAGGAGTGCCTTTTCAAGGCCTTGAAAATCCTCAATGATGACCTCGCTGCAGATCCGAAGCTTGAGGATGGTTTCCTTTTTGTAAAATTCATGTCAGAGATCAGACTTAACCTGCATTCCGAAGCCGCAGGCACTCTCAAGATGCTTGAGCAAAGAGCATCGCAGCTACCCTACGCTGACTATTCCCGCATGGTTTATGGCGTGGAGACTAACCAGAAGAATTCAGAGGCAAGCCTCGGTGCTTTATTGGCGAGAGGCGAACCCAATGCCTTCTATTATCTGGCAAAGCACCTCGCAAAAGAGAAGAAACTTGCCGAGGCGAGTAAGATACTGCTTCAACTTGATTCCAAGGCAAGTATCCTGATGACAAAGGACCTGCTGAACAAGGTAATGGACGCGCAAGATGCCGCGAGCCTCTAGTTTTCTCTACACAGTACGGTCACGCCGCTGCCTGCACTGCGCAGCTGTGCATTGACTTCATCACCATGCCACACTTCGGACACATGAAGCCTTTTCCGTGCTGGCTATCAGAACTAGAGTATCCTTCTGCGCTTGCGATCTCGCGGCTCAAGTTTTCTTTCTCGACTCTTAATTTCAGCTCCTTCTCCAGGGCCGCTTGGATACGCTGCATGGATTGATCATAAAACGTGCTGGCCTTGTCAGAGCCTCCGCATTCCTCCATGCTTTCGGTGCTGTCAATCTGGAATCCCACTATGCTCTTTGCCCCGCTCTTGAATGCCTTCTTTATGAATTCGGCATAGTAGGCAAGCGCGTCTGCGTGGCCATAATCAAAGTCTTTGCATGCAAGGTTTGCGTCAAGTACCATCATCTTGTTGGTCGGATCCAGGGTGTACACCTTCTCGCCGTCAAACAGCAGCTCCATCCTGAAAGCGCCGCCGAAACGGGCGTCCCATGCAGAGGAGTTCAGGTGCGTAGGTGTAGCAAGTATGGGCTTGACATCTGCAACCAACTCTGCCACTCTGCCTTTGAGCGAGGCATGCAGTTCGTAGAAATGCTGCGCCCTTTCGTTATCCTGGCCTCCCCTCTCCACTACACCTCTTGTGACATCGAAGAACTTTTCAAATATTTCCAGTGATCCCTCATTCAGGGATTTTGATGACTCCCTGAAAGCCCCGGCCAGAGTCTTGTCACCGTTGAAGCTGATTATGTGATCTCTCCCTCCTGGCGATTTTTCCTTATCAAGCATTCCTTCGATTATCTCTATCGCCCTGTCGCGCCGAATGCCAGCTACAGGAATGTGGACCGACACGCCCTTCATGACCTCTTTGCCTTCCGGGGTGGTCAGTCTCTGCCATATCATCACCTCAGCTGTCGCGTCCCAGTCTGACTTGCCGCCCAAAGAACGGAAGAAGGCGTCAGTCTCTTCACCGCTCGTCTTTGAGGAAAAGAGCTTCACGCCATTCTCTGCGAGGTTTCTGGAAGTA
>JASHTX010000021.1 GCA_030040335.1 Microcaldota archaeon | reverse complement strand
AAGGATTGCTGAAAAAGATGAGGAACCAGGGATTCAGGAAAGTGATAACGCGGCCGCTGAGTTCCGGGATAGGCTTTATTGTCACTGCTGAAAAATAGTCACTCGCTCCTTATCCTGACAAAGTCTATATATCTGAGTAGTTCGCCCTCGATTGCCAAACTCTTTGCCTGCTCCAGAGCGAGGTCAATGAAGTGGTTGTTGAGGTCCACAGCGCCTGTTAGCGCTTCCTGCCTGGTCTTGCCCAGTCTCTGTTCAAAAACCTTCACAACGTTTACTTCAAACTTGTCGATTTCCTCAGTACCGCCGTTTTTCAGCCTGTCGTTCTTGTCAAGCGTCTCCATGATATCATCCCTCATCTGGAATGCGATTCCCAGGTTCCTGCCGAGTTCCTGCATCGCCTTTGCCTTCTTGCTTTTGAGGTGTATCGCCACAACTGCGCAGCTTGTCCCTATCTCGTCCGCGCTTTTCAACCTTGCAATCTTTACATATGTCTTGAGATCAGGCACGAGCTTCTCGTTCTGGTACTTGAAATCCAGAAGTTCTCCGGCGCACATGCCTATCGCGGCCTCCGCCATTTCCTCCATTACGCTCTCCCCGAACTTGGCACTGATCTGCACGGCTTTAGCTATGATCGCATCACCCGCAAGTATCGCAGCCTCCTCCCCATACTTGGCATGGACCGTGGGCACTCCCCTCCTGGTGCTGTCCCTGTCTATTATGTCATCATGCACTAGAGAAGCAATGTGAAGCAGTTCGCCGGCTACTGCAAGGTCTACGAAGTCCATCGGGTCCTGCTTCAGTGCGATAGCGCCGGCAAGAATCAGTGAAGGCCTCAGCAGTTTTCCTGGTTTTTTCAGCAGGTGTGTTGCCGTATCTGAAAGGTGTCTGTCTGCAAAATCCTTCCTGCCCAAAGCGATAAGCCTGGCAGCCACTTTCTGCAGGGGAACCGCAATTGCGTTGCTCTCCGGCAGGTTCTTGTTGAAGACAAATTTCAGCTCCTTTTTCTGCTTGGCCAACGAAAGTACGATCTCCTGCTCCTCCATCCAAACATAGTTATTACCCTCTGCACTTTATATAACGTTGCAAACGCCAGAAGCCATTGGCGGATTTGCACGGCAGCGATGAAAAGCAATAAATCCTTTTATTCTGATTTAAAACCAGTGTTTCTTTGCTAGAGCAGGCGTTCGAGGGCATTGTCGACTATCTCCAGATAATGGACGAGAACGGCAATGTCGACTCCTCTTCACTTCCCAAGGATCTTACAGACGCCAAGATACTGGACATGTACAAGTACATGATCTATGCCAGGGCGCTTGATGCGAAGCTGCTCAGCCTCCAGAGACAGGGGCGCGCAGCAACCTATGCTCCCCTTATAGGAGAGGAAGCAACGCAGGTCGGAAGCGTATTCGCATTGAGGAAGCAGGACTACTTTGTTCCGAACTTCAGACAACATGCTGTCTTCCTTGTCAGAGGCTTTCCACTTGACACTTTCTTCATCTACTGGAAGGGATACGAAGACGGAGGAGAAATACCGAAGGATTTCGACGCCACACCTGTCTCGATCCCGGTGGCAACCCAGCTGCCCCATGCTGCTGGCATAGCCTTCGCGCAAAAATACAAGAAGAAAGATGCGGCGGTGTTGGCGTATGTAGGTGACGGTGGAACTTCAGAAGGCGACTTCTACGAGGCGCTCAATTTTGCAGGCGTCTGGAAGGTGCCTCTGGTGGTGCTGATAGAGAACAACCAATGGGCCATATCTGTGCCCAGGAGCAAGCAGACTGCTGCGCAGACGCTCGCACAGAAGGGAATTGCGGCCGGAGTAAACGGAATCCAGGTTGACGGTAACGACGTTCTTGCCGTATACAAGGCCACCAGCGATGCGATTGCCAATGCGAGCCAGGGGCCAACACTTATTGAATGCGTGACATACAGGATGAGCATGCACACAACAGCCGACGATCCTACAAAGTACAGGAGCGATGCAGATGTTGCCGTGTGGCAGAAGAGAGACCCGATCGCCAGGGTAAAGACCTACCTGACAAAGAAAGGGATCTGGAACGATGACATGGAGAAACAGGTTGCAGACCAGCAGCTCAAGACCATAGACGCGGCGCTGGCCAAGGCCGAGCAGTTCAAACCAGACCCGAAAAGCATGTTCGAAAATGTTTACAGTTTCATTCCTCCCGTCCTTAAAGAAGAGGAGGATGAGGGTGTTGCCTCGAACTTCTGGCAGTGATATTTATGCAAATGAACATGGTATCCGCAATCAACAACGCGCTTGACCTCATACTTCAGGAGAACCCCGACGTGGTCCTGCTTGGAGAGGACATAGGCAAGGACGGCGGAGTATTCAGGGTGACTGATGGGCTGCAGGCAAAGTACGGTGAAGGGCGGGTGATGGACACACCGCTTGCGGAATCAGGAATAATCGGCTCTTCGATAGGGATGGCGCTGGCCGGAATGCATCCGATACCTGAGGTCCAGTTCGCGGGATTCATGTATCTTGCGTTCAACCAGCTGGTGAGCCATGCAGCAAGGTACAGATCAAGGACAAGATCCACGATGACTGTACCGATGATAGTCAGAACTCCGGTAAGCGGAGGAGTGAGGGCGCTTGAACATCATTCCGAGAATCCCGAAGCACTTTACGCGCATGTTGGCGGCCTAATAGTTGTGGAGCCATCTGGTCCATACAACGCAAAAGGCCTGCTCATAAAGGCATCGAGAATGCAGGATCCCGTGGTTTTCTTGGAGCCCACAAAGCTCTACAGGCTTTTGAAGGAGGATGTGCCTGACGGCGCGTACGAGGTGCCGATAGGCAAGGCCAAGGTGGTAAAGGAGGGAAGCGCGATGACAATAGTAACATACGGGGTTATGGTGCCCGCTGTGAAGGATGTTGTTGAGCAAAAAGGAACCGATGCAGAGATAATAGACCTTCAGACAATAAATCCGCTTGACAGGGACACGATAATAGATAGCGTGAAGAAGACAACGAAGCTTATGATAGTGCATGAGGCGCAGGAGAGCTTCGGAGTGGGCGCTGAGGTGGCGGCGATAGCGGCAGAGAAGGCGATATACGAGCTTGAGGCCCCTGTGACAAGGGTCGCGGCTCCAAGCCTGCCATACCCGATGCCCGGATACGAGAAGTACTATACTCCGACAGCCAACAAGATTTCAGCAGCGATAGACAAACTGATGAGCTCATGATTAGATGAAAGAGATAAAGTTCGTAGATGTAGGAGAAGGGATAACAGAAGGCCACATACAAAAATGGCTGGTGAAGGACGGAGACAAGGTCAAGGAAGACCAGCCGATAGTACAGGTAGAAACAGACAAGGCAGTCGTAAACGTACCCTCGCCAATAGATGGAGTAGTAAAGATAGCCGCAC
>JASHTX010000020.1 GCA_030040335.1 Microcaldota archaeon | reverse complement strand
TGAACGGTGTGCCAGCCAAGATGCAGATAATAGTCTGGACGAACAAAAGTTTCGGTGTGTCTTGATGAAGGGAATAATCTTTACGCTGGATTCCGTCTTCGCTCTGGCCATAGTGGTGTTATGCATCTCCATACTCCTCTACTTCCAGTACTATGCCCAGACCCCTTACGCAATCCATTACTCCAACGTCCAGGACCTGCTTTCATACCTTTCTTCCACGAGTGTTGTGTCGCTGCAAAACAGCAGCGCGCTAGCAGGCGCCATAGCAACCCAGTATCTCGGCGCCAATGAGACATCCCCGCAGTTTCTAGGCGGTCCGCAGACCAACAGCAGCAACCTGGTGGGCCCTAAAGAAGGGATACTCTCTTACGTATTCAACCCCAGCAACACAGTGACCATGGGGCTTGTTGCAGACTACGGCGACTTTTACTTCGGAGCCGGTAGCAACACCGGCAACACGCTGATTTATGCAGTAAACGCAACGACAAACAGGACCGCCTGGGTCAGGATTGTTGGTACAAACGGCGGCAGGAACCTCCCTACGCCCGCACTCTACTCAGGAATGCTGATATACGCAAACGAGACAAACCTCACCGCAGTCAACGCAAGGAGCGGTGCGCTGATATGGACCACAAAGTCAATACAATCCATTACGCCTGTGACCACTCCGATAATAGCCTACGCAAACAGGATATTCTTCGGCGCAAGCAGCAGCATGTATTCCTACTATGCAAACAACGGAACCCAGGTATGGTCGAACTCAGCCGGCAGTGCGCCGATCTCGCTTGCCGTGTTGAGGGGCACCGTAATCGAGCTTACCACATCCCAGCTGCTTATAACTCTGTTCAGCGCAGGTGCCTCTACCGCGCAGCTCGTCTCAACCACATACACTTCCGGGAACCCTCCGACAAACAACCTCGCCGGCTCCGGAACGGTCACATACCTGGGCACCGGAACATCAGCAAACGCCATTTATGTCAACGGCACCGTAGTTACCGGCTTCCCGATTGCGCTCGGGTCGGCACCGACCGGAGTTGCCACTTTCAAGAATTACGTGGTATTCCAGACGGCCGCAGGGGTCAATGCAATGTCGCCTTCCGGAACTCCCTACTGGAATACTATCGTGCCGGTCTCGTATAACGGACCACTGGAAAATGCGACGCCTGTGGTGACTGCCACATCTGTCTACACTTTGTGGAGCAACGGCCTTGCAGCCATGAACCTCACGACAGGCAAGATCCAGTGGTTCTCTCTGATCCCAAGAGTACACATCTCGCCGTACATGGCTCTTGCCTATGGCAGGCTCTACGTAATGGCGAATAACAAGGTCTACGCGTACGGCACATGTGATTCCCCTCTCTACGCATCGCTGCTATCCGCAGCGGCAACTATGTACCTTAACTCCCAGACCGGTTGCGGAATCGCCCTGCTCAACTCCGTATATCCGCTGCTGAATTACAGCCTCTACGTCTCAAACTCTGTCTCACAGACGATAACGACCGCAGGCTTCTCCGGGGCTTCGGGGCGCATAGACGCAAAGAACATCCAGGCACTTAACACATCAGATGTGAGCGTGGTCTTCTGGATAAACATCAGCGCTTACCCTGCAAGCGGCGCCAAGCTCCTGAATTACGGAGACAACGGCACCTGTCTCTCTCCCTCTACATACTGCGGATGGTTCTTCTACCTGACCAGCAGCAACGTCATACAGTTCAGCATACAGCACACGCAGCAGATCCCTGTCAACGGTCTCGTGCTGAACAAGAACAGGTGGTATATGATAACCGGAGTCTTCAACGGCACGTATGCCGACGAGTACATAAACAGCAACACTCCATATACGGTAAACTCTCCGGTTGCCACCATATTTCCCACAACGCCTAACATAAACCTGACAATAGGAGCAGGCAACTACATGGACACAAGGTACTTCACCGGCAATATCGCAAACGTGCAGATATACAGCAAGCCGATACTGAGGACGCAGGTGGCCGAGCTTTACCTACGCGGCGTCGATGGCGTACCGCTCAAAGGCTACGGCCTTGTGGCGTGGTACCCACTCGCCGGAGACGCCAATGATTACGCAGGCTTCAATCCTGGTTTCTTGAGCGGCCCGGTCGGTTTCACCACGCAGAACTATAAACCGCCCGGGCTGAGCAATGCATATGAGGTTACAAAATCCAGCACCCTTCTTTCTGTGACTAATTACACGACGGGCGTGGCCAACGCAATCAAGGTAGGCGTCTACTCATGGAGCTAAAGAAACTTATTGGCGGTTCGAGCAAGGGACAGCTCATGACCATGCTGACCCTTCTGCTCTTCATGCTGATGCTTGCAGAGCTCTTCGCATTTGCACTTCTGAACATAGACTCCAACAGCGTTGTCCAGTCTCTGACTGTCTCTGCCGCCTCCAGCAACTACGGAAATCTCCTGAAACTCAGCGCGAACAATTTCGCCAAGGGAAGCCTTAGCAAGGCGATGACAACTCTGGTCACTTACGAGTATGTTCCTGCGCTCAGGAAGGTCAATTTCATAACAAACACCAGCCTTTACCTCTCTGACCTTATGATGACCGGCAACGTGCCGAACGACACTTCTGGCTATCCGCCGGTCGCGATGGGTAATCTGACGTTCCTGCAGTACAACAAGTCTATAGGATCGCTTATCGGCTTCGCGAGCCAGAATGTAATCGTCAATGAGACGACTCCAAATATATTCCAGACCGACCCCTATCACATAAGGGTTTCCTACATCGAGCGCATAATCCTGAATGCCAGCGGGAACCACTACAGCTACAACATACCTGTTAACGTTTCCCTTCCGCTCAACAACACGCCAGATCTCTTCTTCGCGCAGCAGGGCATCCTCAGGCCCTTGAAATTCGCCAACCTTACAAACGTAACCAGCCTAGATGGCACCGGCTACGCCGTTTCCGGAAACATACTGAATTATGCATATGGTACCACACTCTCATTGACGAGTTCCCAAAGCAGCGGGGCATTGTGCACAAGCATCCCCTCGCCTTTTTCAGCGCAGCCTTACTCCAGCAACATAATTCTCGTTACCTTCAATGCCATGGGTCTCGATACCGAAGGCTGCGAGAATAACTTTGCAGGAATCATAACCTACAACGCTCCCTCGACTCTCCCAACGGTTCCGTTCCTCAGGTACACCGATGCAAGCGGAATACTCAAGACCCTGCCGAGCGGCACAAGCGTGCTCCTCTACGGGCCGGGAATGGATGCGCTAAACATAGAAGGGCTGAGGAGCGCAGTAATCAACAACTACTACTTCGCCTCCCCGTACACGCCATCATATCTGCAGAGGGGCCAGGCCAGCCTGATGTCGCAATCCCCGAGCGGCATATTCACTTTCGGCACGTACAATCTGCAGGTAGGAAGTTTTCCGGGAGTATCTGGCAACAAGGTGGCGGTAAACGTGATCAACGTGCTTACGCCCGCCTCCGCTGTCACAGTCTCAGCGTGGATCTACTCCAACAAGGTGAGCGGCGACACCACCCGTGAGATAGTCACCTCGACGAGCATGACGCCTACCAACTGCGCGAGCGGCGGCTATGCGCTTGAGAGTGAGAACGGTGCTACTCCGAATGGCTACGACTTCGTGATCTGCGGGCCTGCAAGCCAGACCTACAGGACTCCAAGGTTCACAATCGGGATCGGATCGTGGCACATGCTCACCGGCACGTACAACAGCAGCACACAACAGCTATTGCTCTATGTGGATGGAAACCTGATCGGCAACACACTAGGCCCCAGCGCGATAAGCTACAGCAGCCCGGCAAACATAGTTATCGGCGAACAGCCCGGCAACGGAGCGCCTTTCAATGGTCTCATCTCCGATGTGCAGATATACAACACTTCCATAGCGCCGGCACAGGTGCAGAAGCTATTCCAGGAAGGCATAACCGGCCTGCCGCTGAGCGACAACGGACTCATAGGCTGGTGGCCGCTGAACGGCAACGCCCATGACTACAGCGGCTACAACAACAACGTTACGCTCGTAAACGGGAACTTCATACCACCTATCAACTACACGCGCGACAGCATATTTTCGTATGTGGTTCCCACACCAGTCTCTCCGCTTCCTGGGATTACCTGCGACACTAACGCGCAGTGCGCCAGCAACACAATACAGCAGCTTTACCTGGGTTACATGCCACTCGAGCCTCAGAACGGTTATCTGGAGACAGCTGACTTTAACGGGCAGACCTCCTTTATCTCCATACCGGGGCAAACCACATCCCTGGACGTAACCGGCACCGCCATCAGCCTGCTGGCCTGGATAAATACCTTTGGCGGCTCTACTGACCAGCAGATATTGGGAAAAGATAGCGCAAGCCCATACCAGTACAGGCTTATGCTTTCGAGTGGTAGGACTGAGCTTATTTTCCAGTTCTGGAACGGTGCAAGCGAGGTCACCGCCGATTCCTCTGCATTCACCGCGCTTCCTCTGAATAACTGGTATCTGGCTGGTGTAACTTACGACGGCGCGAATGTCCGCTTCTATCTGAACGGAGCTCTGGTCGGATCGCCCGTAGCAACGACAGGGACCATAACCTATGTGGCAACCACTTTTGAGATAGGCAAGACGTTCGGCACAAACTATTACTTCTCAGGCAACATCGCCGACGCACAGGTCTACGGCTCAGTCCTCTCCCAGGCTTCCTTCAATTCGCTCTATTCCGAGGGCGTAACCGGGCTGCCTCTAACCGCAAACCTGGTCGGCTGGTGGCCGCTCAACGGTAACGCAACTGACTATAGCGGCTACAACAATAATGGGCTCTCGAACAACGTCATCTATCCTTACTTCTCCGGAAACTACAATTCGCCTGGGCTATCCACTATTTCAACGGTTGCGAACGAGTGGCAGGCTCTCGGGCTTGGAAATACATAGCTCAGGCGGCTCCGATGCTTCCGAACTCGCTGCCTATCGCAGAGGAGACCAGGAAGAATATGCCCAATCCTATGATTATGAATATGGGTACGTACCGTATGCCCCTGATGACAGAGCCTGTCGAGATCGCGCTCACTATGAATGCGCCGAAACCCGTTATCATGACCACCGCAGCTATGGCGAAGTCATGGTAGGCGTCGATGGTTATCTGTGGCGGCGTAGGTCTTAGGAAAGAAACGCCCACTGTCGGAAGCCCGCCTGGGTTCTGTTTCAATATCCCAGCCCAGACCGTATCCGTGACCCCGATCATCTGCGATGTCAGGGCATAAAGCACCGGTGCGCCGAGGAGGCAGGCGAACGCTATGAATATCGTGTACATGAATAGCTGCCCAGATATCTCCTTCTGGACCATCTGCTGGTTCCTTATGTCCTTGGAGATCTGGTTCAGGAGGTCGGTCATCCCTCCGCCGTACTGTATTCCTTCGACCATCATCCTCACGGTGTGCGACAACTGAAGCGACCTGTACCTTTTCCCCAGGTTGGTGAGCGCCGCCTGGAGCGTGACTCCGCTGTAAAGCTCCTTGTTCATCTCCTTCACGTCATCGGAGAAGTATCCGAACTCGGGCCTTGCGGCCAGTATCATCGCCTTGTCTATCGCTATTCCGCTTCTTACGTTCGCTGCGGCAAGCTGGAGGTAGTCTGGAAGCAGCGTCTCGATGAAATCCTTCCTCTGTTCTATCCTGAACTCCATCGCAGCGTATATCGAAACCTCGAAGATAGCAGCGGCAGCAATCCCGATCCCCAAGGAAATCGGGATGCTGAGGCCGAAGAGCAGAACAAGAACAATAGGAGTCAGGACAAGCGTCGCTATGCCGCCCACGAAACCTATCTGGATTAGCTTTTCAAGTGTCATCTTCATGCCGGCAAGCATGAGCTCGCTGTTTAGGAAGTTTGAAAAGTTCCTTGACATGAGCCTTTCTATCTCTATTTTCATAACATCACATCGCGAAAGTCGGCCTCGACGACTTCATCATGTTCAGGAATATGAGCTGCAGGAAGAAGATGAATACGGCACCGAGAAGAAGCGTGCTGTTGTTGACGGTAAATATGCTGATGAATGTTGTGAGGATTGCCGCAACAGCTATCCCCATGCTCGGAAATATGACTCCGAAAAGCATGTAGAACATGGCGAGCGCGTTTAGTCTCTGCCCATATCTCCTCAGTTCAATGACCCTCTCCTGTGCGACCTCGTCGACAACCTCCTGCAGTGCGCCCACTACGTCGGCTCCGGCCTTGAGGCTGACCGTTGTCTGCAGCATCACCCTCTTGAAGGTCTTGGACCTGCTTGCAGCGCTGACATCGTCAATCGCCTGCTCTATAGGAGCTCCAAGCTGCACCAGCTCGACGATCTTCGCAAATTCCTGGCTTGCAGCCCCGTAGCCTGTGCTCACTGCTGTTATCGCGTTGAAGAGAGGCATTCCGGATCTCATGCTTATGACCAGGTCTCTGGTAGCGAAGAGTATGTCCTTCTCTATCTCCTTGCCCACGACCGCATTCCTGTCTATCGGGTACTGTATGAACTTGTTGAAGAATGCATAGAAGAGCGCCACCCCGAAGAGCAACGCAAGTATCACACTTACTCCATACGAGTAAAGCGCTATGCCCATCACGATGGTCATCATCACGGTTATGACCATGGCGTTCATGAACATCTTCCTGACGAACTCGGTCGGGCTTTCCTTTATGCCCTGGGCCCTGAGGGCAGGTCCGAGCTCCTTGTGCCTCGCAGCCACCGTCGCGAAGTATATCTCCATCTGTGTGGGCTTCCTTGCGAGTCCCGGCGGAAGCTGAGTTCCTGCGGCCGGGGCTTGGCTCCCGCGTCCCATGACCATTGCGCTCTGAGTCGTGCCGCCCATCTGCCTGGCCTGCGCTGATTTGGGCTTTGGAATCAGGTTCTTCATCCTGTCTGCGAATGAGGATTTCTGCGGGTGCGGAGAGGGCTGCTGCGCCAGTGCCGACCCCTGCTTTTGTTTTGCATTTTCATATATGGGCTTTGACTTTATCTTGAAAAACAGGAATTTTTTCGGCTTTGTGAAGCCAATTATATCACCCTGCTGTCCGTCGTCTGCCGCCTGCTTACTTCCTCCAAACAAACCCATCTGAATACACGACCCGGTTAATTCATATTCAACGCACGTCTTATCTCTTTAATCTTTTGGTTTCTCAGCAGAGCCAATTGCTTCTGCTCCCAGCTAAGCCTGCTCATCATCTCCTTTGAAGCTGCGAGGCTGAGCGCATTGATCTCCTGCTTTATTATTTCTATCTGCTCGTCGTCGAATGCGTCTTCTCCGATGCCCTCCTCTATCTTCTCGAGATCCGAGACCTGATCCTGCAGGGAAAGCTTCGGCATCACCGTCTGCTGCTTTTCCACTTTCGTTTCAACAATCTCCTTTTTCACTCCCTTCTCGAACTCTGTTCCGGCCGCGCCCATCATGTTCTTCAGCCTGCCGGCAGCTTCAGCCATCTCGTTTCCGATATTCTGTTTCGTTGCTCTGGTTCTGGGCTGCATCTGCGGAGCCCTCGCCTGAGGCTGCACCTGCATTATTGCTTCTTCTTCGCGCTTGTGCTCTGGTATCTGCTCTTTCACTCCTTTCTCCAACTCGGTCCCTCCGGTGCCGCCCGCTGTGCTCTTCGCGCCCCCTCCAGAACCGAATATCTCACCCGCAGTCTGCAGTATAGGCCTGGCCCTTGGCTGCATCTGCGGAGCCTTAGCCTGAGGCTGCTGCGTCACCTGCTGTTCCCCGGTCTCCTGCTTCTGCGGCTCGATGCGAGGCTGTTGTTGCGCGGCCTGCGGCTGCGGTTGGGAAGGCTGGGCCTGAGGCTGCATCTGTGGTGTTTCCCTGACCCGCATCTGCGGCTGCGGCGTTTGGAACTGCGGCTGCATTCTGGTTTTCGGCTGCGTGCTCTGTACCTTTGGCTGCATCTGCTGGGGTTGGATCCTTTGCCTGGCCTGAATCTGCGGCACCTCAAATCTTCTCGTGTCTGTCTTCTCGAGTATTTGCTCTACATCCTCGTACTTCAGTTCCCTGACTTCGATCCTGTTCTGGAAAACATCAGAGACGTCTATGGGTATTGTTGTCTCTGCAGATGCCTGGTCTACGGAGTCGACAATATCTACCATTTTCTCGTAGTCTGGCGCCTCTTCCACGTTCACACTTTCTCTATGAGCTCCTTCGAGTAGGGCTGGTTTTCGCCCACTATCTTGAGGATTTTCTCAGCATTCCTGTAATAGCTTGAGATGACATATCCGGCATCGTCCACTCCTGTGACGTTGTATTTCACCATCCAGTTCAGCACTATCTGCTTGTCCTCTATGTTCTTCGCAAGCTCGTCCTTGGTGTAGCCTCCGAAGAGCGCTATCGTCTCGCTCATCCTCGCAATCTCTGCTATCTGCGCGAACGTATCGTTCCTCGTGTCCCACCTGTAGACTACGTTTATGTCTCCGCTGCTCAGCATCTCCCCTACCTCAAGGACTCTTCTTATCCCCAGTCTCCTGTGCCTGAAAAGGCTTATGACCCCGCCGAATGCGTTAAGCATGAGCTTCGGCACCTCGATGGGCGGGTTGGTCATCCTGACGATGGTGTCCTGCGCGTTATCAGCGTGCACAGTGCCGTACACCGCGTGACCAGTGTGTATCGCCTCGAAAAGCGTTTCCGCGTCTTTCTTGGTTCTCACCTCTCCAACCAGCATCACGTCTGGCCTCTGTCTCAGCGCGTTGATCATCAGGTCGTAGAGCGTTATCTCTCCCTTGCCCTCTGGGTTGGGCTGCCTCGTAAGCATAGGCACCCAGTGAAGGAAGTTCGGAAGCGTCAGTTCCCTGTCCTGCTCCACCGATATCACCCTGCGGCTTGCAGGTATGAAGACGCTCATCGCATTTAGGAAACTCGTCTTTCCGCTCGCCGTGCCTCCTGATATCAGGAAGCTGACTTCGTTCTCCACTCCGAGCCACATTAGCGCTCCGATCTCCGGGGAGAGCGTGCCGTTTGCGATCATGGCGGGCATGGTCCACGGGTTCTTCCCGAACTTTCTTATGGTCAGCGTGTTGCCCTTCTGTGATATCGGGTAGAGCGTAGCGTTGACTCGCGAGCCGTCCGGAAGCTCTGCGTCCATGAGGGGCGAAAGGTTGGAGATCTGCCTCCCTATCCTCCTTCCGATCTGCTGCGCGTCGTCGTATATCACGTTGTCGTCAAGCAGCGTCACGTTCGTCTTGCACCATCCGTATTGCTTGTGGAAGACCCATATCGGTTCCTTTGAAGTATTAACGGCAACTTCCTCCAGGTTGTCGTCTGCAAGCGGTGCTTCCAGGTCTCCGAGTCCAAGCATGAAGCTGACTATGTAAGCGATGAGGACGCGCTTCGTCTCTGCTGACGAGCCCGGCAGGTACCTGTCTATGATTATGTTCGAGGCCTCGATGTACTTCTGCGTCAGCTCGTCAACGTAATCCTTGTCCTCGACCCGCGAAGGGTCTATGGGTACCATCGAAAGGAGCTCCTGCCTGAGCGATATCAGGAGCACTTTTGTAGCGTCTCCCAGTCCGGGCACTGTGACCTCGTATATGGGTACGAAAGTGCCCTTGTCCACTATTCTTATCGCAACCTTGAGCCCGTGCGCGTCAAGCTCGTACGACCCGTAAACTTTCTCGCTATGGCTTAGTTGCGTTTCCTCCATCGGCTCACTTCGCCATATCGTCTATGTTTCTCTTCACCGTGTCCGTGTCTCTCTCCAGCACCTCAATCTTCTTGCCCGCCTTGGAGACCTTGTCAGTTATCCTTTTCATCACCATGCTCTTCTGGGCCACCTTTGTGTCGTCTAGAGCCGAGAGCGCCTTCAGCTGCTCCTGAAGCTCCTCGAGCTCCTTCTGCACCTCGTCCTTCTGCCTGGTTATCGAGTCTATGTTGTTCTTTATCCCGTTCAGCTTGTCGCTCAGGTCAGCATAGCCGCCGAACTGGCTCTTGATGTCTTCGAGCGTCCTCTTGGCCCCCAGAATCTGCGCCTCGGCCACGGCGTACATCTTTCCCACCTCGCCGCTCGCCCTTGTTATCTCGTCCATCATCCTGCTCCTCTCCTTCGCGACGTTCCGCTTTATCGAATCTGATTCCCTCTTGTACGAGTTTATGAACGCCGCATACTCGTGCTGCTCCTTCTCCTGCTGGCTCACTATCTCCCTCAGCGACCGCATCTCGTTCCTTATCCCGTTCAGGCTCTCCTCGAATGTCTTCCTGTTGCTTTCCATACTCTTGTTGAATTCCTCGTTCAGCGTCCTTATCCTGTTGTCCGCGTTGTCGAGGTTCATCTTCGTTTCGGAGAGAAGCCTCTTCGAGTCCGCCTCGGTATTGCCTGAAATCTCCATGCCTTTGGTGGCCCTCTCCTGAAGATCTCCCATCTCCTTGTCGAGCTTGCCTGCAAGCTGGTCCACGAAGTCCTTCTTCTCCTTCAGTTTCGTGTACGAGCTGTCTATCTGCTGGCTTACCTTCTCCAGCTCGTCGAGCATGTCCTTGAGCTGGCCCGCCTTCGACTTGAACGCCACCTCTGCCCCTGCAACGTATCTCTTGAACTCGTCGAGCTTGGTGTTGATCTGGTTTATCATGACTATCTGCGTGGTGAGCTCCATCTCCGCCACTCCTTTCTTGAGCTCCACGGTCTTCTTCGCCACGTCTGCGCCCTCCTTGGTCGCAACCATAGGCGATATGAACATCTTGCCCAGTCTGTAGTTTATCTTTACGATCTTCGCCTTCTCGAGGACGTCGCTCCACGTCTCTATGATCCTCTCGCTAACCCTCAGTGAGCCGGAAAGCGTGGTAGAGTCGGTCTCGCCGTGTTCGTTCAGATACTTGACCAGGTCGTCGATGCTGGTCGTTATCGGCTGTTCTCCGGCTGGCTGGTTCGGAGCTGGCTGGTCTGCCATGTATACACATGGTAACATAGCAATTAAAAGATATAGCTCTTTGCTAGAGGATCGGTCTTTAATGAAGGGTCAGGTGCTGGTAACGAGGAAATCCCCTATCTCTATGCCCACCGCTGCTTCGGGCAGCATGACCCTGTTCGCTCCCGCCCTTTCCATCTTTATCAGGTCCTCCAGCCTCTTTATCCTTGTTATTACCCTTATGCTTCTTTCCATCCGCTTTGCCTCTATGGTGATGAAGGTGTTCTTCACGTCATCGTCGTAGAGTGCGTAGAGCCCTATTGCGTAGTTTATGTGCGCGTCAGTGAGGCTGTTGGGATTCTCCGCGTCCCCGTGCACCACTAGCATGCCCTCCCTTATCGCCTTCCTGATCATCGCTGGGTTGTTGTCCACAAAGACGACAGGCACTCCGAAAGCCTTCAGCTTGTTGGCCAGCTCCAGCCCCATCCCGTTTATCGGCGTTATTATCGCGTGCTTGTTCAGGCCGCTGAGTTTCCTTTTCATCAGCATGTAGCGCAGGTCTATTCCGCCAAGCAGCTCGTAAAATATTGTCGTGAAGGTGATTGTCAGCACCACGTTCGCGAAGATGCCAAGGGCCACGGTCATGAGTATTAGCGGACTCTCCGCGTCGAGCAGCGCCGAGTTGGGAGGGAAGGTCGCGCCTATAACGTTCATGAAACTGAAGATGACCGCATCAAGCGGGGTATAGCCTGAAAGGATCACGAATATGACCGAGACTATGAAGATCATTATTATCAGCATGACCGAAATTATGTGTATTATCCTCAACCTGGCCATTTACGCACCATAAAGCCTTGCCATGTACTCTCCCATCTCTATGCCCGCAAGGTGCTCGGGTATCACCGCCATGTACGTTCCTATCCCATAGACCTTCTTCCTCACGCTCTCCTCGCTTATCCTGCTGAGTATCTTTATCTTCGGATTCAGCTTCTTCGCGACCAGCGAGCCCACCACGTTGTCTATGTCGCTGTAAGATATGAAGAGTATGGCCCTTGCCTTTTCTATGCCCGCGGTCTTCAGCGTCTCGGCCTTCGTGAAGTCCCCTTCGACGTTGAGTATCTTCTTCTCGTTAAGCTCTATGCCCTTGCCTACCTTCGGCTCCACGACTATGAACCTGATGTTCTGCTCCTTGAACTTAGCGGCAAGCTTGTCTGCTATTTCGTTGTAGCCGCAGAGTATCACGTGGTTCCTCAAGGCGCCAGCCCGAAGATCGTTTATTATCGCCTCGACATTTGCGTAGTTGAGGAAGTCAATCACCGCGGCTATTATGAAGCTGACTATGAATATCCTGCCCAGGTTGTCCACAACCACTACAAAAAGTATCAGCAGAAACTGGCCGAGGTTCTTCGAGAAGGCGACGCTAGCCAGGGCCTCCGATGCTGCCGTGTTCTGCGCGTTGAAGAATGACTCAAGCGTAAAGTAGTAGTCCAGGTAGAGGTTCTTTGTCACGACCCACAGTATCAGCATCGTCATGATGAAGATCGCGAAAGCCATGATGAGCGCGAGAGTCATGACGTTGAAGGTCTCTTCTTTGCTCGTCTGCATCAAACAACCTACGTGCCCTTAGCCAGCTCCTTGAACAGCTCATCGCTTGCCGACTTGTTCGGGGTTGCGACGAACCTCGCGCCGGCTTCCTTGAGCTTGTCTTTCAGGAACTCATCATTTGCCCTGGTCGCAATTATTATCTTCTCGTTGAGGCTTTTCGCTGTTATCACTGTAAACATGTTCTTCGCATCGTCGTCCATCGCCACCGCGATTGCCCTCGCATTCTCTATTCCCGCTGCGCGAAGGACCTTGGAAGATGTCGCATCTCCAAGAATCGCGGTCACGCCCCTCTCATTGAGGAAATCCACCTTTTCCTTGTTCTGTTCCACAACCACGAACTTTATCGAGTGTTCCCTGAGTATGTCCACGATCTTCTCGCCGACAAGCCCGTATCCGCAGACGATTATGTGGTCGGTCAGTTCGCTTCCCTGCATGCCGCATCCAATACTAGATTCAGAGCAAAACTATAAATAGGAAATGTCGACGCGTTCGCAGACTCGCCGCAACAAGCTTCAGAATAGCTGGCTCTTGAACCACGCCTTCATCCTGCCGCTTTTCCTGATTTTGCGGAAATATTCAATCAGGAAAGGATCTGCGCGCACTATTTTCTCCGGCATTGATAGCGCAAACTCAAAACTTACAAGCCGAGGTTCTATCAATTCGCCTGGTTCGAGTATCGGTTCAGAGACTCTTTTGCATTCCCGAGCAGCATACAGGTATCCTTTCCAAGCTATCTTTGTGCCGCCAGGCATGTCGTAGCCTTTGAGCAGTTTCCAGGAACGGGCTTTCATGCCGGTCTCTTCCAACAGTTCCCTTTTCGCAGCATCAAGCGGTTTCTCCTTTCTTTCAATCCTCCCGCTGATGAACCCAAGCGATTCCGGCACACGCGGCTGCCTTTCCTTTACGACAACGACCCTGCTTCCAAGCGTCGGGATTATTATTACCGTATCCAGTCTCTTCACTGCTTCGTAAAGCTCGTAGGAACCGTCGAACGTTTTCTGTTTCCACTGGTATACGTCAAATATGGTTCCCTTGAAGACCCGTTTTGCGGTTTTTGGTATCTTCTCCATCGCTGAATACATGGGCGCAAAGGTATTTCTGCTAGTAGCAAGATTGTACGGTTCAGTCACGATCCAGCCGCACCGTTTCTGCGAAGGTCACTCATTTCTCCGCGTAACTTTTTTCTGGCCGTCTCTTGTAACAGGCAGAGGCGGTTCCTCCAGACCGGAAGCGTCTGTAAAGAGAAGACCGCTGGGTTTCTGATTTCCCTTACCTGCTGATAAGATGCCTGACAAAGTGTATTTGCGGAATGTAGTCTTGCTCAAGCTGGTGCTTAGGTCAACATCGGTTTTGCGTGCGTGTGTCATCCAAACCTCCCTCACTCCTTTTTTAGCCCGAATATAAATCCTTTTCGCCAAGAAATGTAACTCTGCCTGAACTCGCAGATCAGGTTATGGCGTATTGCGATGTCCAGTCGTTTGTAAACGAGACGTTGCTTATCGTCAGCGCACTATCGTTGTTTCCGCTGTAGTCGTTTCCGTTGCCGTTGAGCGGCCACCATCCGACCAGGTTGGAGAGGCTTATTGGCGGCGAGCCTATCCCGCCTACATACAGCTGCTCTATCTCATTTGGAGTCAGGCTTGTGTTGTAGACCTGCACGTTTGCTATCGTGCCGTTGAACCATTCCGCGTCTCCGTATCCCGTCCAGCCAGTTGAAATTGCGCCTATCGAGAGGTTGGAATCCACGTATTCCAGCGTGTTGCCGCCGTCCTGGCTTCCTATGAAGTTTCCATTCGCATACCAGTCTTTGACCTTTCCATTCATCGTCGCTGCCAGGAATATCCACTTGTCAAAGCCGCCGCCCGGTATCGGTTCGCTCGGGCCCACTCCGGCCCAGTTGTCGTACGTGTCCCACTCGAGGCAGAGACCTGTGTTGTCGCTCGGGAAGCAGGGATTCGGCTCGTTGTCAAGATCAAGCTTCATGCCGTACTGATACTCCTTGTCGACCACATCGTGGTATGGTGCGCCGTAGATGTCTACCCATACCGCGACTGTTATCTGGTTGCCAAGCACGTTCAGCTGGCTCCATGCATGGCTGGAGTTGGCCACCTCAACGTACTCTCCTGCCTGATGCGCGACCATTACGTATTCGGGCAACGCACCGTTGCACGCGCCCACTATCCTCATGAAATATGTGGTGCCCGGACCGTTGGGCCTTGTCACCTGGCAGCTGCCTGGCTGCACCCTCGGACCTACAAGGAGAGTATTGAAGACGCCAAGTTCAAACAGGACTATCATCACGATTGCTATCAGCAACGCCGCCCAGCCGTAGATTGAAAGATATTCTATTGCAGATTGGGCTTTGCGAACTCCTCTTCCTCCTTTCCTTGCATCTTGCACCGCATCCCTAAGAGATTGTGTAAAACGTTTTAATATTTATATTGTGTATTGTAACTCCTGTACTCTTAGGGACAAGAAAAAATGGATGCAAAGCGTTCCAAGGCAAAACACGACGTAGAGGCATCGCGGTACGACGTGGAGGAACGGGAGCGGGAGTCGAAGTTCGGTGTTCACTATAAATGGGTCGCGCTCTCCAACACGACCATCGGGGCGCTTATGGCCTCGATAGACGGTTCTATCCTGCTGATCTCCCTGCCCGCAATCTTCAACGGTCTAGGTGTCAACCCGCTCGTTGCGGGGAACGTCGACCTGCTTCTCTGGCTTCTTCTTGGTTATACTATAATGACATCTGTTGTAGTGGTGACCATAGGCCGGCTCTCTGACATGTTCGGCAGGGTCAAGATATACAACCTCGGCTTTGCGGTCTTTGCCATCGCATCAACCCTGATCTACATCTCCTCGTACTTCGTAACTGGCGATGCGGGCATTCTCTCAATAACGGTTCTCAGGCTTGTGCAGGGACTCGGAGGCGGGTTTCTCTTTGCAAACAGCGCAGCGATACTTACCGACGCCTTTCCAGCAGACGAAAGGGGCAAGGCACTCGGAATAAACTCCATCGCATTCATAGGCGGTAGCCTGATAGGCCTTTTTGTGGGTGGCTTTCTTGCCGCCATAGACTGGCACCTGATCTTCATGATAAGCGTGCCGATAGGTGTCATAGGCGCCATATGGGCTTACCTCGCGTTGCACGAGATCGCAGTGCTGAAGAAAAACCAGAAGTTCGACCCTCTCGGAAACATAACCTTTGCTGCATCGGTCAGCATTGTCCTGCTTTCATTGACCTACGGCCTGCTGCCATACGGATCCCAGAGTACGGGCTGGTCTGATCCCATAGTGCAGCTCGGGATTGTTGTGGGTTTCCTGCTTTTCGTCGCATTCATATTCGTGGAGCTCAGGGCCAAAGCTCCACTCTTCAACCTTTCGCTCTTCAAGATAGAGGCATTCGCGGCCGGCAACCTCAGCCTTTTCCTCGCGGGCATGGCAAGAGGAGGATTGCAGTTCATGCTTGTTATCTGGCTGCAGGGCGTCTGGCTGCCGCTTCACGGAGTGAGCTTCCAGAACACGCCCCTCCAGGCTGCAATACTCATGTCTCCGCTGATCATAGGCTTCCTGGTGGCAGGTCCGATATCCGGCTACCTCTCTGACAAGTACGGTGCAAGGCCTTTCACAACCGCAGGCATGCTCATAAACGTTGCGGGCTTCATAGCGCTGGCGTCATTGCCAGCCAACTTCAGCTATGTACCGTTTGCGCTGATAATCTTCTTCCTCGGCATAGGGCAGGGCATGTTCGCATCTCCCAACACGGCGTGGGTGATGAACGCGGCACCTCCCGAGTACCGTGGCGTTTCGTCAGGAATGAGGGCCACGCTTGTCAATATATCCTTCATGTTCAGCCTTGTGATATTCTTCAGCCTGCTTGTGGGCGGCATCTCGGCCACGCTCATGCATACATTGTACAACGGCCTGGTTGCTCAGAAGGTCAACACAACGGTCGCTGCGGAGGTCTCAAGCATACCTCCGACTTCTGCGCTCTTCGCAGCGCTGCTCGGTTACAACCCGATGAAGCTGCTCCTTCCGAACAGTACGCTTAACTCCCTGCCGGCCCGTAACGAGAGCACCATAGTCGGCACAAACTTCTTCCCGAGCCTGATCTCTGACCCGTTCATAAGCGGCATGAGGGTGGTTCTGTATACAGGTGCGGTGATGTCGCTCATAGCCGCGATAGCATCCGTGTTGCCTAGCAAGGACAGGAAGCGAGAAAAGGACGCTGGAGCCGGCTGGCAAGGTGCGCAGTCAGAGTAGCAGAGCCGCAAGCCCCTCGCAAAACCCTAAACATTCCAAAAGGAATAAAAATAGCATCTCTTATATCTTGATGCGTAATCGGTGCTGATTTTATGAGTCAGGATATGGGCACAGATCCAAGCCAGCAGACACAGCCTTCGAATCAGTCAGGGAGCAGAGGCAACAGCCACATGCTTCTGTACATCATCATAGCGATCGTAGCGATAGTGGTCATAGTCATACTGCTCTACCCCAGTCCAAGCGGCCCGGTAATAACGCAGAACAAGTCGCTAAGCAGCAATCCAATCTACATGAGCCCGTCACAGGTACAGACCCTCTTCAGCTCCCAGCTCACCAACTACAGCACGTCAGACCTCTTTAACCCCAACTCTCCGATCAACATGTCGGACCTGGTGGGTTCGGTACCGCAGCTTTACGGCAACGCAACCAGCGGCTGGCTGACCACCGCCAGCGGAACCAGCACTCTCAGCAACCAGAGCATCGAATACTTTGCGATTGAGGGGAGCAACACCACCAGCATGGCCAAGCTTCTGGGGGCTTCTGCTACATCATCGCTTAACATAACGCCCAGCACCGTGTACAGCGGCGCCCAGGGCGGCTTCAATTACACCTATGGCACTTACCAGAACTCCACGGTAGAGTATCAGACGCTGTACGGCTGGAAGAACGATACCGCGGTCTTGGCGCTTGTGGAGGAGAACCCCGGTTATTCGGTAAATCCTACGACGCTCATAGGAATTGCTGAAAACGACACATGATGCTGCGAATCAGCCCATGCTCTTTATTTTCTCTAGAAGCGCGTCATCCAACTCCAGATACCCTTTACTCAGGTTCTCTTCCCGGAGCTTTCTCGCATGCTCGCCTGGCAAAATGATCTCGCTCACTCCCTTGGCCTTCCTCGACGCCTTTATCTGAGCCACCAGTTCCGAGTTCCTCGCCTTGAACTCTTTCATATCTGTGAAGAATGAGGGGTCTATCACAATGATTACCGCACCCCTGTACCGCTTCCTGTAGTCTGCAGTCACTCCCCTGACGCCCATCGGCATGCTAACCAATGATCCTGTAAGTATCTCGAAGAACAAGCCGAGCGCGAATCCCTTGTATCCGCCCATTGGCACTATCGCGTACGCGTCATCTGGGTTTGTCGTGAAGTTTCCGTTTTTATCTATGAACGTCTCGTTCGGCAGCAGCCGCTTCATCATTTTAGAGAGCGTTATCTCGCCATAGGCGCGCTTGGAAGTTGCAAGGTCGAAGACCATCGGGCCCCGGTCAGTCGGTATGCCGATCCCGACGGGATTCGTGCCAAGCATGCGGTCGATCCCGCCTTCAGGCACTACCATCTCGCTTCCTCCGTTTATCAGCACCATCCCTATCATCTCCTTTTCTGCAACCAGCTGCGCAATGCTTCTCGGCCTGAGGAATGTCGTGATGTTAGAAATTGCGGCAAAGCTGATCCCTTCCTTTTTGGCTTTTTTGCACAGCGGTTCCATAAGCGCCTTCCCTACGGTCATCCCAAAATTGCCCTTGCCATCGACGAAGACTGCGCTGCTGCTTTCCTTCTCAACCTTCCACTTCTCTTCGGGCACGTGTATGCCTTCAGTCATTGCCGGAAACGCGATCAGCCCGTGTGTCATCTTTCCCTGAAGATCCCCTTCGACGTACTCGTCCACGATCACCTTCGCCTCGTCTTTCGGCACTCCTTTCTTGACCAGGGCGTTCTCGCACAGTTTTCTTATCTCGTCTATCTTGACTCGCATCTTCTCGCTTTCCTAACCTATAGCAGCATGCAGAATTAAAGCTCTTATCTATCATATCGGGATCGAGTAGAAATGCTCGAATACGAATGAAACCAGAAATGAGCATATGAGCCCTGAAGCCCCGAAAGCGAACAGGCAGAGCATGATCGTCTGCAGAATCTGGCTCTTCGGTCTGAGTGCTTTCCTCACTGTGAAAATGATCAGGCACAAGAACATGGAAGCTACATACACGAGACCTAGCACGGTTGTAAGGCTAAATATCGGCGGCGCCGCATTGTGGCACTCTGTTCCGGAGCTGGATTTTGTACAGACCGGCAAAGAAGCAGATGTCTGGGCTATTATCGCCGAGTAGAGATAGAGTGTTAAAATTACAGGCAGCAGCGCAGAGACGATAGTCAAGAATCCTCTCTTTTTCATGACTCTCTAGCTCACCGCTTATTTAATATGATAACGGTGTGGGTGTCCAAGCTGTGGCACTTCTCAGAAACCCCAGACCCAATCGGATATCACAGAAATCTCCCCGATCTGGCTTACATCAACCCTTATTCCTTCAAAACCGCTCTCTATAGGTGGGTTTAACGCTCGAGCGACTTTTTTTGCAAATAACTCGGTATTTTTTAGAGCGGTCTTGCTACTGCGGCTTGAGGCTATGATTGTTGCCGTGTCGAAAGAGGTAGGCAGATTGTTACTTCTGAAGTCGTTCAAAACGGTATCTGAAGACTCTGCCAGCAGGGCAGACGTATCAGGATGATTATGGAAAAGCATGCTGATGCCCTTACTTTTCAGTACGAGCGCATTGCAGATATTCACGCCCTCGGTGTATTGCGGGTGGCTGCCCCCGAACGAGAATCCTATTTGCCCAGTTCCCACTCTCAACCCAGTGATGAGTTCATCAGGTTCCCTGAGTTCAAACAGGCTGCCCTTTGATTTGTCATCCTGTCTCCTTACCAGAAGCGCAGTTCGCGGCACAGCATCTCTGTGCTGCAAAGTCACGCCCTCGTGTGCTTTTTGATACATGAGATCTTGTCAATCCCTGAGTATTTCCCTGTTAATAAAGTTTGACTTATGATACCTGCTGACAGAGATAGGATCTGCTTGCACGAAACCGAGATTATAGCTCCATCCAGATTCGAACTGGAGTCCTCAGGTTCAGAGCCTGATATCCTTGACCACTAGACGATGGAGCTTCCTTTTGTTATTTCACGCTTGTATTAATAATGTTTTTTGCTGCTATAAAGGCATGAGCTCCGACACCAAGACGGACAGGTACCTGTTTGCAATCGTGCTGCTTTCCATAATATACTTCTCATATTGGATATTTTTTGAAAATTACAGATTTGTGACTTTTCAGTCCTCATACTATGATCTTGGTATTGAGGTCTACAGCTTCTACTGGCACCTCCACGGCCTGCAGAACATCAATATACTCCAATACATGGTATTTTCCAACCACCTCTGCCCCTTCTGCCTGCTCATAACCCCGGTCTTCGCAATCTACCAGCAGCCGATAACGCTCTTTGCAATACAGGGAACTGTCCTGGCTCTTACCACAGTTGTTGTTTATGTAATTTCCAAGGACTTGCTGAAGAACAAGCTGGCAGCATTTGCACTGGCTTTTGCCTTCCTTATCAATCCGGGGCTGAGAGGCGCTCTCTTTTTCGATTTTCATGCAGAGGCGTTCATACCGATTTTCTACATACTCTCCTTTTACTTTTATCTCAAGGGCAACAGGAAGTTTTTTGTGATAAGCTATTTGCTTCTGTTAAGCATCGCAGAGGTTAGCTACGCGGTTGGGTTTGCGATGCTGCTTGGGCTGCTCTTGTACGAGTACTTCTACAACGGGAATGGCAATCGCATTGGCAGAGCCGGGCATAGGGAAAGGATGGGAATCCTTTTGCTCGGTTTCCTGCTAACGTTTCTTGCCTTCCTGTTCTACTCTGTAGCTGCGAGCTACATAATCAACACATATGCGACTGCCTCTTATGCGTCGCAGCCTCCCATAACCAAGCTGATTAACTACATGTCCGGACAGCTGTCCAATGTGTTAAATCCGAGCGACCAGATTTACAGCGTCGGTATCACTTACAATCAATACCTTCTCCTTCTGTTCGGCTTGGTCGCGGTTTTCATAGGATTCGGGCTCTCGACATTGAGGAACCCGATATTAAGCGTGGTTATCCTTTCGCCTTGGCTTGTCGAAGTCCTTCTTGCGCATAACTATGCTTTTGTGAATTTCTATATGGAGTACTACCTATATGTCATTGGGGGAAGCCTCCTCTCGGCCATACTCGGATTCCTGATACTTTCAAAGCAGAGAGCAAAAACCTCCGGAGCGACTGGGAAGCTGGCCAAAAACTTCACACCGATTTTATACAGGTTGGTGCTAACTCTTTCCGTACTGACATCCCTCATTCCGATATTCTCAATTCCAGTCCAAATCTTTCCGGCGAAAGTGGGCTACAACTACACCCAGGTGGAAAGCGCTATTGAGACGATTCCAAGCAACGCCAGCGTCCTGGCTCAGCCTCCGATAGCCACGCACCTATTCTACATAAGGCAACTAGAACCATACCCGGTGAATTTTCCGATAGCTTTTCTGCCGTTTCTTCCATCCGACAGCATTTCAGTTCACTGGTTCGCTCCCGAATATATAATCGTAGATGGAAACTTATCTGAATATACCTATTTCAACGATACCTACTTCAACATCAGCAACTTCACTGAAAACAACTACACAATTTATTATGAGGCTGGGGGGCTTACGATATTTGAGAAGAAATGAATCCGCCTGTCATGGTCTTAATAATGTTTTTCACCCAATTCAATCCGTTTGAATGCAAGTTGAGCAGCGGGGATACTTTTCCAGGGAAGTGGAGGACATAGTTGTTGCAGATGCTGTGCTGACTTTCGCCTTTGCGCTTGCGCAGGCGGGAGGCATCACCAAGTTCTCCGCTGGACTGTCACTGTTTCCCTCCCTCCTCCTGATATCATTCGTCGCGGTCACATGCACTTTCGTACTTCACGAATTGATGCACAAGTTTGTAGCCCAGCACTATGGCGCTTTGGCCGCCTTCAGGAGGTCGGATACCGGCCTGATGATCACCCTCGCCTGCAGCCTCTTCGGCATTTTGGCTGCGATACCGGGGGCCACGATGATCTACGCGCCGCACTTCACCAGGAAGGAAGACGGGATAGTCTCCCTGGCCGGACCGCTGACAAACTTCGCAGTTTTCGTGATCTTCCTGGGAATCAGTGCCGCCATTCCCAACCAGAGCAGCTTCATGCAGACGCTGCTTGGTTCTGTCATGTTCTTCAGCCTGATAATCGCGTTCTTCAACATGCTTCCCATCTACCCGCTTGACGGCAGCAAGATCCTGAGATGGAACAGGTACATCTACTTTTCAGTTGTTGCAGTCATATTCCTGCTTCTCGTTGCGATCCTCGGCCTGGTGACGGTTGCTGTTGCGCTCATCTTCTGGCTCATCTTCGCATTTCTGTTCTCTTCCTTCTACAGGATTGCAATCTAGCCGCTCTCCCAGAAGATTGCAGAAGGTATTTATAATTATAACGAGTATACGATTTGCTAAGGTGAAACTCAGTGGCTAGTGGCATCGAATTGACTGTCAGTGACGCCCTTATAACGGATACCGGGAGGGGCATAGCCAGGCTGGACTCCAGGGCAAGGGGCATTCTGGGAGTGGAGTCCGGAGACGTAATCGAGATAAAGGGCAAGAGCAAGTCTACAGTTGCAATAGTCTGGCAGGCGCACCCCAGCGATGAGGGTCTTGGATTCATAAGGATAGACGGCTACCTGAGGCAGAACATAGGCGTGGGCATAGGCGACAAGGTTTTCGTTTCAAAGGCGGAGGTCAAGGAGGCCGAGAAGGTGACCATCGCACCGCCGGTCAGCCAGAGGCCGCCACTGTCTCCAGATTTCTCTGATTACGCGAAGCGCAGGCTTGAGAACAGGCCGCTGGTCAAGGGCGACTCGATACCGATTCCCATGTTCGGCCTTGTCTTCTACTTCATAGTTGTCCAGGTCTCCCCTCACGGGGTCGTGAAGATAACAAAGGACACCACCCTTATTGTCAAGGAGGAACCCGTTTCTGAGTCTGAGGTCAAGGTCGCAGATGTGCACTACGAGGACATCGGAGGGCTGAAGACCGAGATACAGAAGATAAGGGAGATGGTTGAGTACCCGATACGCTATCCAGAACTCTTCGAGAGGCTCGGGATAGAAGCGCCGAGGGGCGTGCTCCTCTACGGGGCACCAGGTACCGGCAAGACACTGCTCGCAAAGGCCGTCGCAAACGAGAGCGATGCACATTTCATTTCCATATCTGGGCCAGAACTGGTCAGCAAGTTCGTCGGCGAGAGCGAGGAAAAGCTCAGGGAACTCTTCAGGGAAGCAAACGAGAAGGCGCCGAGCATCATCTTCATGGACGAGATAGACGCCATAGCCCCGAAAAGGGAAGAGGCGACGAACGAAGTGGAACGCAGGATGGTCTCACAGTTGCTGACGCTTCTTGATGGCATGCCAGCCAGAGGGCAGGTTATAGTTCTTGCAGCCACAAACAGGCCAGACGCCATAGATCCCGCGCTGCGCAGGCCGGGAAGATTCGACAGGGAGATAGAGATCGGAGTGCCTGACAGGACCGCGAGAAAGGAGATAATGCAGATACACACGAGGAACATGCCGCTCTCCAAAGACGTGGAGATGGATGAGCTCGCTGCAATAACGCATGGATATACCGGTGCAGACCTCAGCGCCCTTGCAAAAGAGGCGGCGATGGTCTCGCTGAGAGGAGTCTGGCCAAAGATAATTGACAAGAAGAGAATACCCGAAGAGCTGCTTATGAGCCTGACGGTCACGAGGGACAATTTCCTCGAGGCGCTCAAGAACATCAGGCCGAGCGCGCTCCGAGAGGTCTTCGTCGAAAGGCCGAACGTGCGCTGGTCTGACATCGGCGGATTGGAAAGGGTCAAGCAGGAACTGAAGGAGGCAGTGGAGCTTCCTTTGAAGGATCCTGAGGCGTTTGAGAAAATAGGCATAAGGCCGATAAAGGGCGTGCTGCTTGTGGGACCGCCGGGTACGGGCAAGACGCTGCTCGCCAAGGCAGTTGCAACGGAACGGGAAGCAAACCTGATCTCGATAAAGGGACCTGAGATACTCAGCAAGTTCGTCGGAGAAAGTGAAAAGACGGTCAGGGAACTTTTCAGAAAAGCCCGCATGGCTTCACCGTGCATAATACTCATAGATGAGATAGATGCCCTCGGCCGGTCAAGGGGCACGAGCGTAGACACTTCCGGTTCCATGTCTGACAGGGTCGTCGATACGCTCCTTACGGAACTTGATGGCCTTAGCGATCTAAAGAACGTGGTCGTGCTTGCGGCTACGAATAGGCCCGAAGACATAGACCCTGCGCTGCTGAGACCCGGCAGGTTCGACAAGGTGATTGAGATACTTATGCCAGATGCCGGAGCCAGGCTCGAGATATTCAAGGTTCATACAAAGCGCATGCCCCTGGACAAGGATGTCGACCTCGTGGAGCTGTCGACCGTGACTGAGGAGTACACTGGGGCGGAGATAGAGAACATAGTGCGCGAAGCGGGAATGAATGCCATAAGGAACAAGAGAAACATAGTAAGGAAAGAGGACTTCATGAAAGCGTTGCAGGAGATAAAGCCGGCTGTGCCCAAGGAGGTTGCCGAGAGGATAAAGAGGTTCAAGGAAGAGCCGGAAAGCATGTACAGGTAGTTTTATATGAAAATAGTATATTCTGACAAGAAGAGCGGCAAGACTGCGCAGGTAGAAGTGCCCAAAGACCACGAGCCGATGCTGCTCGGCAAGAAGATAGGAGAGACGATAGATGGCGGCGTCGTGGGCATGGACGGATACAAACTGCAGATTACCGGGCTGAGCGACACGATGGGCGCGCCATCAAGAAGGGAGGTTGACGGGACCCGCAAGGTCTACATGCTGATCGCAAACGGCCCCGGAATTGTCGGCGCCAAGAAGGGCAAGCGCATGAGGAGGCTTATACGCGGCAACACTGTCAGCGCGGACACCGGGCAGATCAACACATTGATAGTTGAATACGGAACAAAGAGCGCGGAGGAACTCTTCCCGAAGAAGGCAAAGGCCGAAAGCAAGGAAGAGAAGTAGCTGCTTTATCTTATTACGCTTATGGAACAGGCACCCAAGCAGAGCGAACTCAATGTCGGCACCCTAGGGCATGTCGACCATGGGAAGACCACGCTCACCTATGCGATAACGCACGTCTGGACCGATGTCCACAGCGAGAGCATAAAGCGCAGCATGACCATAAAGCTAGGCTACTCTGATGCCACCATCAGGGTGTGCGGGGACAAGAATGGGCCAGCATCTTACACCACAGAGGCAAAGTGCGGCGACGGCTCTGAATCAAAACCGATGCGCAGGATATCGATGCTCGATGCTCCAGGCCACGAGACGCTTATGGCAACTGCGATCGCTGGTTCAAACATAATAGATGCGGCGCTCTTCGTGATCGCGGCTACAGAACCTTGCCCGATGCCGCAGACGAAGGAGCACCTCATGCTCATCAACGCTCTGGGTATAAAGAACGCGATAATAGTGCAGACCAAGGTTGATATAGTCGGCAAGGACCAGGCAGTGAAGAACTACAACCAGATAAAGAGCTTCATAAAGGGCAGCAGCATAGAAAAGGCGAGCATAATACCAGTGATGCCCAACAGGAACATAAATGTCGATGTGGTGCTTGAGCATCTCGCAAAACTTGAAGTCCCGAAGCGCGACACAACCTCAAGTCCTATAATGTACATCGCAAGGTCATTTGATGTCAACAGGCCCGGAGCCACGATAAAGGAACTCAAAGGCGGTATCATAGGAGGGTCTGTAATAAGGGGAAAGTTCAAGGTAGGAGACGAAATAGAGATAAGACCAGGGCTGAACGTCTCGAAGGACAAGAAAAGGGAGTCCTACGAACCGATCATAACAAAGATCGAGAGCATCTCGGCTGACAAGGACAAGCTGCAGGAGGCGATCGCAGGCGGGCTCATAGCGCTTGGAACAAGCCTTGACCCTGCGCTCAGCAAGGCAGACACGCTTGTGGGCCAGATAGTCGGCCACGTGGGCAAGCTTCCCGAGATCTCCTACAGTTTGGAGATGGCTTATGAGTCGCTCAACAGGGATGACCTGCCAAAACAGGGATTCAAGCCAGAGGAGCCGCTGCTTCTGGGAATCGGGACCGGTACCAATGTCGGCTACGTAAAGACCGTGAAGAGAAACACGCTCACAGTTGAGCTGAGGCACGCTGCCTGCGTAGACAAATCCGCAAAGATATCAGTGCTGCGCAATTTCAGCCAGAGATGGAGGCTTTCAGGATACGGCACGCTTATCAACTGAGAAGGTAAGGGGATCTATTGGCCAGAATCTTGCTTTTCGACATAGATGAGGTCCTCTTAAAAAGGTCGGGCAAAGGAACTCCCGTCATACATAACAGATTCTCGTTTGCGGTGAACAAGGTCTTCGGGGTGAATGCAAGCATGTCCATGCTTGCCGGCCCCAGGAAGACCGGCATTGGCAAGTTCTCCCTTCCCGGAAGAACCGATACGGCAATAATGCTGGAACTTGCAAGACTCGGCGGGATACCTGAAGGGGCAGCCATGAATCGCCTGAGAAGCCTGTGGCGTGAGGAATTGGGTTACTTCAAGAGGAACTTCAGCAAATACGACTGCAACTTATGCCCTGGTGTGTTGCCTCTCCTAAAAAAGTTGGCAGACGAGAATTATCCTGCGGGGTTGGCGACAGGCAATATAAGGGGAATCGCCTTCATGAAACTGAAAAAGGCAGGAATAAAACCTTCTTATTTCAGGTTTGGTGCTTTTGGAACTGAATCGAGCAGATCCAGAGTCATAAGGTCTGCAATAAAAGACGCGCGTGACAAACTAGGGTCTATAAAGGACAAGGATGTTTTTTATTTCGGCGACTCTCCGTTGGACGTCAGAGGCGGAAAGGCTGCGGGAGTGAAGGTTGTTGCGGTTGCGTCCGGTTTTAACTCAATGAGCGAGCTTTCCAGAGAGAAACCCGATTACCTCTTTCCAAACCTGAAAGATACCGAAAAAATAATGAAAATAATAGGCAGGCGAAGCTGAAGTCAGAGATATCCTGTCGCTCTTGCCGACTCTTCTATATGGTCGACCAACCTTTTTCGGCCATTCTGGCTTCTGAGTAAACCGTACTTCTTGGCGTTTACGCTGAAGCCTGCCGCATGTGGATGCCCTCCGCCGCCGAGCTTGTTCGCCAGGCGTATCACATCCGCACTTTCGCTCCTTATGCTGCCGGTCATGTGGTCAGTGTTTATCACAATGCCTATGTCGACATGCTTTCTCTCTATTATCGCCCTGCACGCGTCTGTCGAGTCGATCTGCTTGGAAAATCCTATCCCCATGTCTTCGGAGACGAATGTGACGCCGTCCAGCATCTTCGCTATCCTCTCGCTGTTCAGCCTTGCAAACCTCAAAGCCGCCTTTCTCACCCGCGCGTCAGAGAATCTCTTCCTGCTTATGAGATCCGCAAGATGCCTCAGGTCCCTTGTCTTTGCTGCAAAGCTGCTGCTCATGTTGAAGTATCCAATGCTCATCTTGTACGTTTCGGCAAGATCCCTGTATCTCTTTTCCTTTATCCTTATGAAAAGGTCCACGTGATGGACCAGGTAGGTGAATGAGTCCACGAAAGTGCCCTTCAGCCCCGTATATCTCTGCACCAACTCTGTCGCACACGCATTCTTGTTTTCCCCGAAGACCGCGAAGTCGCACCTGCGTGCGATTTCCCCTATCATCCTTTTCTTCCATGGGTGATGGTCCAGTATCACGACCCTGCCGCCGTTTGACTTTATCCCTCTGATTATCCTGTTATAGACCTGCGCCGTTGTCTCGTCAGGGTTGATGTCCGTTATAAAAAGGAGCAGGCGTTTTCTGTACAGCTTCTGCAATCCCTTCTCCGCGTACTCCATGTCCTCCAGGCTGTAGCCTGTGAAGAAAATGTTCGCGGCCGGAATCCCGTACTTCATCTTGACCAGCGCTGCGCTCCCGACTCCGTCTATGTCAGCCTTGTGGGACAATACCGCAACGTTGTCCATCGGTTATAGTTGGGCTCCGCTGCTTAAAAATTAGCAGCCTGGCAAACGCTGCCAAGTAAGAAGTAGAAGGGCCTGTCTTGGGGGAAGAACAGGCCCAGAGTTCTTACTGTGGAGGTGATAAAATCAGTGGCATGGTCGCCTTGCCAGCAGAAACTTTGTAATAAACTTTGTGGCCCATCTGGTATCTTGTCAGCAGCTGGAGCGTCTCGAGGCGCTTCAGCTTGGTGCAGGCCGCGTTGTTCCCTTTGTAGCCCATGAACTTCCTAACCTCTTCTGCGCAGGCCATCTGGTCCTTTTGTGTTTCCACAAAGTTGATTATCCTCTTTTCCACAGGCGAGAGCGGAACCTCTATCGCTTCGGGGTAGACATCGGCAGCCTGGTCATTGCCCATGCTCACTACCGTCTCCTCAAGCACCTTCATGCGCTCGCTCAGCCTTGCAAGCATCCTGTTCGTCTCCTCCCTCTGGCCCACCATGTACTTTATCAGGTCGTCTAGGTTGGCGCTCTCCGGAAGCTTGGCAGAGTTCTTCTGCCTGGCCTCGTTGAGCCCCTTGGTAAGCGCGTCTATTACTTCCTCAAGTTGTTTCTTGTTCATCTTTCTCCCATCCATCTATGATGATTCCCACTTGATTCGCAATTCTTTCTTGAAAGAATCATGAAACAATCACATGTATGCTACTATTTAGATATTTAAAGCTTGCGCTTTATTCGTATACTTCCCTTAAATCACGCAAATCGCTTCCGCTATTCCGCTAATCCCGCCCACTTCTGAGTTTTACGACGATAAAATTCAATAGCCGAAGAAAAACAATAAGGTATTATAAATTTTTGAAACAATAAAGATCCGTATATCTTCTTTTTGTGGTGCAGATGCAACAGATACTCATACCGACAAAAAGGGCAGAGCTGCTGCATGACAAAAAGCTCCTCGGCGCAGCGCAGAAGCGGCTCTCGTGCAAGATGGAGATAAGGAACGGTAACGAGCTCGTGATAGAGGGAGACGCACTGAACGAGTACAACGCCAGAGTGGTGATGCAGGCGTTCGCGAGAGGATTCGAGCTGGATATCGCCTGCAAACTGCTATCTGATGACTACTTCTTCGAATCCGTTGACATGAAAGAGCTTTTTAAGAATGAGGGACAGATAAAGAGGATAAAGGCGAGGGTAATCGGGAGCGACGGAAAGACCAAGAACTACGTGCAGCAGGTCAGCGGCGCCCAGGTTGCCATCTACGGCGATACGGTGAGCTTCATAGGTAGTGTTGAGGAGATAAAGATCGCGAGGGCTGCCATGGACATACTGCTCGAGGGTGGAACTCACAGCAAGGCATACGCGGTCATGGAAAAGGCGAAAAGGAAGATGAGGGGTGCGTGATGCAGGAGACAAAATCAGCAGACGAGATATTCAAGGAGTTCAAGGAGCACTCCATCACCGAGTTCTTCAGGAAGAACAGCCAGATGCTCGGCTACGCAGGCAAGGTCAGGTCCCTTACTACAATAATCCATGAGTATCTGACAAACTCCCTTGATGCCACAGAGGAGGCTAACATCCTTCCCGATATTGAGGTCAGGGTGAAAGAGGTGAGCGAGAGCAGGTACAGCATCTATGTAAGGGACAACGGCCCCGGAATACCTTCCAAACACGTGGGCAAGGCGCTCGCATCAGTGCTCACTGGAACTAAGTTTCACAGGTACATGCAGCAGCGCGGCCAGCAGGGCATAGGGGCGGGCGGCTGCACAATCTTCGCTCTTATAACAACAGGAAATGGCATACGCGTGAGGTCCAGCACCGGAAAGGAGGCGTATGAGTGCGATCTTAGCATAGACATAAAGGGCAACAAGCCATTGGTGAACAACCTGGAGAAGATCGAGCCGAATTTCCGCGGGCTGGAAATCTCAGGAGAGTTCGGGGAGACAAAATATGAGAAAAGCGATCACGGAGTCTACGAGTATGTGAGGCGTACGGCGCTCTCAAACCCGCACGCAAGCATAAAACTGGTCGAGCCTGAAGGCGGTGAGGCGATATTCCCCAGATCTGTCGAGAAGATGCCCGCCAAGCCCAGGCAGATAAAGCCGCACCCTCTTGGCCTCTCGACCAGCGACCTCCTTGATTTCGCTAGGGCAAGCGAGAGCAGAAAGGTCACGTCATTCCTGGAAGACACGTTCTCACGGGTATCCCACGAAAGGGCAAAGGAGGCGGCAGAGCTTGCAAAGGACGTGGATTTTGAGAAAAGCCCTAAGGAACTCACGTGGCAGGATGCTGAGAAGATAGTCAACGCGTTTAAGCAGATGAAGTGGATAGCGCCAGAGCTGGATGCCCTTTCAACCATAGGGGAGCAGCAGATAGAAGTGGCGATAAAGAACATCCTCGATCCGAGGTTTGTGTCTGTCGTTGAGAGAAAGCCTCGCGTCTTCAAGGGCGGCATTCCTTTTGTTGTCGAAGTCGGAATAGCGTACGGCGGAAAGTCAGGTAAGCAAAGCGGCGAGACGGTCTCGGGCAGCATACTCAGATTCGCCAACAAAGTGCCACTGCTTTTCGACACCGGCAGCTGCGCAATAACCGAAGCCGTGAACGGCATCGACTGGAAAAGGTATTCTATAGCCAGGTTCGAAGAGGAGCCTGTGAGTGTTTTGGTCAATGTTTCCTCGGTATACATTCCCTACTCCGGCGTTGGGAAGCAGGCGATAGCGCAGGAGGACGAGATAGTGGAGGAGATAAAGCTGGCCGTGCAGGACGCCGGAAGGAAGCTTGAAAGGTATCTGAGCGGCGAAAGGCACAAGAGCCTACAGGAAAGTGGCTACAAGACGATAGCCCGCTACGTAAGCCAGCTATCCGCAGACCTTGAGGAGATAACCGGCAGGAAGAAGGAGGAGACCGAGAAGGAGCTGAAGTCGCTCATAGAGAAGAAGTACAAAAACCTCTTCAAGGAGGAGGATCAGAGCACCAACTGATCCAGATGGTCTGTATCTACCAACTTTATGTAGTTGTACTCTATGCCTAGTTTCAATACCTCCGCTTCCTTTCCAAACGAAGTGTATAGCTCTGTCTTGAAGTTGCGCATTTCCTCGTCTGTCAGGAATACTATCGCAACCTTCGAGTCTTTTGAAAGAATCATCTTCTTCATCTTCGAATCCTGCGTGTAGATGTAAACCGCCAGCTGTTTCGTATTCTTGGTTACTAGCATATCCGCATTGTCGTACAGGTCCAGGTCGGTGAAGAGCATCGCGTGCAGGACGCAGTAGTCGCGAAGCTTTCTGAAGATTGTCAGGTATTCCACATCATGCTTGGCCGCATTGATCCATGCTTTAGGAGCGTAGTAGCCCGCGGCGCTGACAACGCTGCCGTCCGCAACCAGCGTTGATATGACAGAATTGGCATTCTGGGTCGTTATCGCTATGGGCACGTTATTTATCCTGATGTTGTTTCCGATACCTCGCTTTATCTCTTCAGGATTCAGCGGCATGTAGTGCCATCTGTAATAGTAGTTGACCTTGTCGAATATGCCGAGCAGAATGCTCTTCTGGACCGCTGCCTTTTCCCTTTTGCTTGGCAAGAATTCCGGCACGTCAATGTAGTATTCGTCTCTGTTCGGCGGTTTGAGGACGAGGTTGAAGAGAAGAACCACTATTATCACAACCGCGAACTCTATGTCTATCGACGGAACCGAAGGAATGCTTGGCACAAAGGTGCTCCCTTCCACGAGTTGATAGTTGGTGCTTAATATTACAAAATTGAACTTCTGCGGTCCGTTGTTTATTAGAGCTCCTTTTGGCAACCTATAATCTATTATTCCGTCCTCCACCGTGCCTGTGGAGCTGTATGCGCCATTCAAGTTCACTTGGTACGTGGCGTTGTTGAGCGGCGTCTGATTGCTGTAGGCGGAGAAGATGAACGTATCATTGGAGAAATCAAGAGAAACCGGATTCAGCGTTGCATTGGCCAGTTGGAAGAGGGCCCCTCCGTAGTAGTTGTCGCTGAAGTCCTTGAGTTCTATTATGTAATATCCTGGAGGCAGTGCGAATGAGGTATAGTGCAGTGCGCCCGAGGAGCCTGTGACCGTACCGATCGGAATCGAGCCCAGGTAGGTAAGATTCATGTTGTATATGTCGATGTGTAGCATAAGCGTGGAGACGAGGTTTTTGATCTGTATGTATATGGGCACGTACTGGGTCTCGCCTATTGATGGTTGTATCCCTATAAAGCCCGGAGCGTTATACGTATTTCTTACAATCAGTTCGCGCTTTGTCCAGTTCTTGCTATTGCTCGCTACAAAAGTGAGCAGAGAGTAACTATTGTTTACCGCGGTTGCAACACCCTGCCCCTGCGGTATGGTCAAAAGCGTAAAAATTCCCAATGCGCTGCTGGAATGGGAAGCAATCGGAAGGCTGCTCGTTGAACTACCAAGCTTCTGAAGCCAGAATCTCGAGTCGATAATCGATGCTATGTCCTGGGCCATGCCTTCTGGTGAACTCCAAGAACTCTTGGGATAGTTTGAAAATGCGACAAGCGTTCCGTTTTCGAAGCTAACGTACGGGACTCCCTCATACCTGGCTCCCGGACTAAAGTAGAAAGTTGAACTGCTGAAATTGACGTTATCAGTTGTGACGACCGTTTGCGGTGATGAAGTGGCGTTTCCCTGCATGACCGTGATTCCATTTGCCGCAAGCGCTGAAACAACTTGCGGTTCCACCCTGATAAGGCCCGTAGGGTCTATAAGTCTGGTAAAACTCTGCCCGATGTAAATTACTGTGTCTCCTTCTCCCAATAGCGTCAAGAGTATTGGTTGTGGCTCTTGCACGAGCGCTGTTGGCAGCAGGCCAGATGGTATGATGATTACAGATCCTGCGGGTGTCGATGTCAGGCTTGAGACATTGGTGTAGTTGAGGCTTGTGCTATTGTCTATGAGATCGTCCGAGAGCAATGTCGAAGCAAGATCAGTCCTCAATGTATTCTCTTCAAAACATTCTATGCAGGTCTGTGTTACGTTCAAAAGATAGACCTGCTGTGTGGGATTGCTTGCATAGACATCGAGCGTCACATTTCCTGAGGTTGCATTTGCAGAGCTGTATGAAGTGAGCAGGTAATCTAATGGAGTGTATGAGTTATTGTTGTAGTAGAATGCGTAGTGCTGGTCCACGCTCGCAAAGAATGACAATGGACCAGTCTGCGTCTTGTTGGTAGTGATGGCGGTCACGTTAACGGTTCTGGTTACGTTGTTCAGGGCATTCTGAATATACAGGAATAGCGCAGCCAGAAAGACTAAGAAGATCAGGAGCCCCACTCCTATCTTGTAGATGGTCTTCATCTCAAATCCCGCATCACACCTGTCCCGTATTTCCCTTCTTCGTGATCATGCCTTCAATAAATGAACTCAAAGCTTTTGAAAGAGGATTGGTTTTCTCATTAATCTTTTTTACGATCCCGAATACCTTTACATACTGGAACTTCTTGTTGATGGTCACGTAGTAGTTCATCTAAAAACCTAGCTCTTCAGCTCAATGTAGCCCATGCTCACCATCTTGTCCAGTACCTGTTCGACCCTCGGCTCTGAGACCTTGTGGGCCTTGGAGAACTCTACTATGTCTATGGAACTGTTGTGCACCTCTATCCAGTCCTGAACCATCGCCATCAAGGCCTCGTCAGAGTAGGTCTGCAAGGATTTGATCTCTTCTGTAAGTGCTTTGTTCTCTTCGTTGAGCTGGCTTGTCTGAAGCGTGAGGTTCCTGTTCGATGTCTGCAGGTCCGTCACGAGCTTCTTCAATTCCACGAAATCGTTAAGCATCGCATCGTACTTGTTGAAGAGCGTGCTGTAGCTCTGGGAGAGACTGCCTAACAGGCTGTCCATTGTCGAATCTATGTACTGGAAGAACTTTCCCTGGTCTACCTGGAAGCCGTCTTTCGTGACTGAAAGCAATGATGCAAGATCCTTTATCACCGTTGCCCTTCTCAGGTTCTCGCTGCTTCCCGGCACTATTGAGTAGATGAGCTCCAGCGAATCCTGCCTTATTGTGATCATGTAGAAGAGGAAAGGACGCTTGTGTATGTTCCTGCTCTCGACCCTGACTATTTCGAGCCTGTCCGGAGCGACCTGGAAGGAATAGAAAGGAATGTTGGCGAGCTTCTGCTTAACGTCGTTGAAGTCTGTCAGGAGCTTGCCATCGAAGACAACCTGTTCGACTTTTGGCTCTGCCTCAGTTTCTTCCTGCGCCACTCACTCACACCTTCCTCTCAACAAACATATCTATTGAGTATGTTGCTTTTTTATGTTTATGTTTATCTTCGGCGTGTAGTTCAGGAAGGGGAGTAGGTAGAGCAGTACCCCGATGGGGAGCGCGACCACGAGAGTCGTGAGCCTGGGAGCCACAAAAAGGCTCAGTATGACGAACATGGTGCCCAAAGCCAGGTAAAGGTGCTGCCTTGACTCAAATCTTTTCCTGTCGGCCTTGTATTTTGGATAATCGGCTTCGCAGACAACCAGCCTATTACCCTGGAGGTTCTTCGTGACGTTCCTCTTGAACCATCTCACGCTCTCAAGGAAGTAGTCATCCTGCACCTCCAAGCCCTTCACCTGATTACCGCAGATTATGCATACCGTTTTCTTCAATAAATCACGAAGTTACAGCTATCTCCACTATCCTCCCGTATGTGCTCTTTATCCTTTCCTCATCGAGCACGTTGAAGACGCTTGCAATCGTTATGTCGTCTATCCCGATGCGCCTGAGCACGTTGGCCGCATCGTCTGCGTTCAAACCTACCTTCTGCAGCATGCCGGCAAAGGCCACGACGTTCACATGTCTTCGCATCTTGTTGAGTTGGGAGAGCAGCTCCTCAACCCCTTTCTGGCTCACTCCCATCACAGTCAGGCTCCTCTTGAGCTCCAGCTTGCTGACTGCAAA
>JASHTX010000019.1 GCA_030040335.1 Microcaldota archaeon | reverse complement strand
AGACGGACAAGGCGGTCGTCAACGTGCCTTCGCCCATAGATGGTGTCGTAAAGATAGCCGCACCTGAGAACACGATCGTTCATGTGGGCGGCATGATCGCCTACATAGGAGAACCCGAAGAGCTTGCATCAATAGCCACGCAGAAACCGCAGGCGGCACCCCAGCGGGCAGCGCCCATGCCCCCTATGCAACCCCAGCAGCCTCAGCAGCCCAAGCCGATGACACCCACGACTGTCAAAGAGGCGTTGGCCACACCTTCTGTGAGAAAACTGGCTCATGATCTCAATGTTGATATATCAAAGGTAACAGGTACAGGACCGAACGGCAGGATAACGGAAAATGATGTGCGCGGAATGGTTCACGGGGCCGAACTCCAATCAAGGCCTATACCGAAATTCTCTGAAGTGCTTGAGGAGCAGCATGCCGAAGACGTGGAAAGAGTGCCGATGTCGCAGACAAGGAAGGCGATCGCAAGGAACATGGAGCTCTCCTGGACTATACCAAGGGCTACCCACATGGACCTGATAGATGCAACAGCGCTCTTCGACGTGGTCCAGAAGGAAAAGCAGAAGGCTGACAAGGAGCTCGGAATAAAGCTGACCTTCCTGCCCTTCATAATAAAGGCAGTGGTGCAGGCGCTGAAGGAGAACCCTAGGTTCAACTCCAGCTACGACCACGAGAAGCTTGAGATAGTGCTGAAGAAGTACTACAACATCGGCCTTGCAGCAGAGGCTCCTGACGGGCTCAAGGTGGTCGTGATAAAGAACGCAGACAAGAAGACGATAATAGACATCGCAAAGGAGATACAGGCGCTGCACAAGAAGCTGCTGGACCAGACGATAGGCCTGGAGGAGATGCAGGACAGCACATTCACGATAACGAACATAGGGAGCTTGGGAGGCGGATTCCTCTCGGTGCCTATGATAAACTACCCAGAGGTCGCGATACTCGGCATACACATGCTCAGAGACATGCCAGTGGTGAAGAATGGGCAGGTGGCGATCGGCAAGGTGCTTCCGTTCTCACTGGCCTTTGATCACCGTGTTGTTGACGGCGCTGACGCGGTGAAGTTCGGCAACACTGTCATGAAGCTCATCGAAGACCCTGACTTTCTCGAGATGCTCGGCTGATGTATGTATCGTGGTTCCAATGGTAATGGGTTCTCTCCCTGAACAGGTCGATGTCGCAGTAATAGGAGGAGGAGTCGGCGGTTACTATGCTGCGATCAGGGCAGCTCAGCTGGGCAAGAGCGTGGCGCTGGTGGAGAAGGAGAAGATGGGAGGCCACTGCCTCAACTACGCCTGCATACCTTCGAAGACGATGATCAAGATAGCGGACATGTTCTATGAACTGCAGCATTCGCAGAAGTTCGGCATACACGCAGAAAATGTTAGCGTGAACGGCAAGGAGTTGCACGACTGGCGCATGAAGGTTTCGCAGAAGCTGGAAGACGGCGTTGGGTTTCTCTGCAAGTCCAATGGAGTCGAGGTGATAAAGGGTACGGCTTCTTTCAGTTCCTCTAGTTCCTTGGAGATTGACGGCCACATGACCTTGGATTTCAAGAAGGCGATAATAGCAACCGGATCTGAGCCGACGCCGCTGAAAGGATTCGAGTTCAACGACAGGATCATGGACTACAAGCGTGCGCTGATGCTCGATTACATACCCAAAAGCATGACGATACTCGGCGCCGGCTATATTTCAGTGGAAATAGGACTGCTCTTTGCGAAACTAGGCACCAAAACGAGCGTCGTGGCGAGGTCAGACGTCCTCTCCAGGTTCGACAAGGACGCTGTCGAACTGATAAAGAAAAAGGCAGCCGAGCTGCAGGTAGGAATATACCCTGGCGCTACCCCGGCCTCTTACGACTCAAGTTCAGTGACATTGAGCAGTGGAGAAAAGCTTGATGCAGAGGTCCTAGTGGTTGCGATCGGCCTTTCGCCGTACACGCAGCAGCTTGGCCTGGATAATACTCAGGTGCAGCTTGATGAGAAGGGATTCGTCAAGGTTGACAACGCGTTGAGGACAAATGATAGGAACATACTGGCAATAGGCGATGTGATAGGTGAGCCCATGCTAGCCCACAAGGCGATGCGGCAGGGCGTTGTCGCGGCAGAGGTGGCAGCAGGCAAGAACTCAAGCTACGATAACCTGGTGGTGCCTGCGGTTGTCTTTTCAGATCCAGAGATAGCAGTGGTGGGAGAACTGGAGGGCGAAGGACTCAATATCGCAAAGTTTCCGCTGAGCGCATTGGGCAGGGCCATCGCACTTGATACGACCAACGGATTCGTGAAGATCGCTTACGACAACGACAATCTGGTCAAAGGAGTGGAGATAGTCTCCGACGATGCAGGGAATATGATCGGCGAGGCTGCGATGGCGATAGAGATGGGCGCTACGCTGGAAGATATGGCTGATTCGATACATCCCCACCCGACATATAACGAGGCGCTCCAGCGCGCAGCAGAAGTTGGTCTCGGACGTTCCATCGACTACTTTGTCGGAAAATGAGTTCTTAGTGCCTGCCAAGTATTCTTTCAATCAGCTCCTTATCCAGCATTCTTATGTCATCGATGATGATGCTTGCCCTGCGCAAGTCTGCTTTCGGATAATTGGAAGCGATGGCTATGCAACTCAATCCTGCAGCCCTCGCCGCTGCTATTCCCGCAGGGGCATCCTCGATAACAACTACATCCTTTCTTCTCAACCCCAGTTTTCTCAGGCCCATCAGATAGCATTCTGGATTGGGTTTCCCTTTCCTGACATCGTCTCCTGTGATTACTGCCTTGAAAAACTTCCTGATCTTATATCTCTTCAACACAAAGGTAACTACGTCCTTTGTGGTACTGCTTACTATGCACATCGAGTACTCCTTGTTCAGCTCTTCCAGCATCTTGGCTACGCCATGATACAAGACGCTTTTGCGCCTGCGCAAGATACCGACCAGTGTCTTTTGCTTTTCCCTAACCAAGTATTTGGTATCCAAGTCTCCAATCTTGGATGGAAATCGATCCTGCAGGTTCCCCAAAACCTCGTACGGCGTTCTGCCGATTGCATATTTGTTCCATAATACGCGGTCAATCGTAACCCCGTACCTCTTTAACACCGTGCTTGCTGCAATCGCATGAAGGCCCTCGGTATCAACGAGAACCCCATCTAGGTCGAACAATATTCCCCTAGCTCTCATCCCAAGTACCATCGAAATCTACAAATCTTTTACATTTCCACTGAGAGGTCTCCTGTTGTCTTGTCTTCCACGACCTTGTATACAGGAGTGTCGTGCACCCAGTTGGTGTCAGGGTTCGCCTTGCCGGTCATTATGTTGTAGGCTCCGGCGTGCCATGGACAGATTATCTCATCCTTGTCCATATAACCCTCTTCGAGAGGCCCTTCCTCGTGCGTGCACACCGCGTAAATGGCGTAGACCTTGCCCTTGTGCAGGACTACCGCGAGTTTCTTTCCGTTGGCTTCCGCGCCTGTGGGCGTGTCCTCCTTCAGGGAGCTGCTCTTGAGATTTAGCTTGTACAGCGCCATGTTGACTTTATGCTCCTGAATATTAAATAACTTTCCACATAATACAACTGAGTATGGATAAGAAGCTCGACCAGATACTGCAAACAAGCACCTTCGCAGTGAAACCAGGCAAGTACGTTTACGCAAAGGTTTCTCGCACACCAGGCA
>JASHTX010000018.1 GCA_030040335.1 Microcaldota archaeon | reverse complement strand
TGGAATTCGGGTGTTGAAACTCCTATTATCACAAGCCCGTCCTTGCCATACTTGCTCTCCCACGAATTGAGATATGGGATTGTTCTTATGCAGTTTATGCAAGAATAGGTCCAAAAGTCTACCAGCACCACCTTGCCCTTGAGTTGCGAGAGGTTCAGAGGCTGTGAATTTATCCACGCGGCAATTCCCTGTATCTGCGGAGCTGGGCCGTAATTGTTCAGTCCCGCAAGCGTGAGGTTCACTACCGTTTGCTGGGCCTGGTTGAATGCAAACGTTGACAGCGCCGCAAGCGCTATCAATGCTATCACCGCTCCAAAGACCAACACATAGATGTTGATTTTCATTTTTGCTTCACCACAACTGCTGCGGTTCCTGCCATATACGAAAAGTATGCGGGAACCAGAGGAAGTATGCACGGAGACAGGAATGTCAGAACGCCTGCGGCTATTGCTATCAGGAAATTGAGCTGGCCATTAAGCGAGATCATGCTTCCCTGTCCGCCGATGAGGAAAACAGACAGAAGGCCTATGTAGCCTGTAACCACCAGAACCCCGAGGGCCACAAGGAAAATGCCGCTCACAATGTTGAAATACTTCAGGAACCCACGTATCCTTTGCATGAAGCCCGCGAGCTTAGATGTGAATGCACCCACGATTAGGAACGGAATGCCGAGTCCGAGCGCGTACGCCATAAGAAGCAGGAATCCAAGCCCCGGTGAGCTTAGTGCGAAGACGTATATGGAACCAAGTATCGGGCCGACACACGGAGTCCATCCTATTGCGAACGCGACACCAAAAATAAACGAGAAGAGGTAGCTGTTGCTGAATCTCCTTACCTTGAACTTGTGCTCTCTGTTGAAGAATGGTATGATGTATTTCGAGGAGGCGATTATAAGGGCACCGAAGATAATTATTACCACTCCGCCGACCACCCTGAGATCGTTCATCCACATGATCGCAACCTTGGCGATAAGGGATTGGAGCAGGATTCCCACGATGGAGAATACCAGTGTGAATCCTATCACGAAGAATACCGAGTTAAGAAAAATAACATCTTGTTGCGTCATGAATACCCATCACTTACCCTTTACACCTGCAGAAATTAACATTCCTGCCATCATTATGCAGGTCTTCTAAGAAAAAGAGGGGCCGAAGCCCCCAAACAAAATTACCTCCTTCCCTTTCTGTTCATCTTTGCCCTTGACACATAGCCAGCTTTGTCTATGAAGTAAAGGTAGCCTTCAGCTCTTGTTACCCTTTCACTTCCAACCTTCATCTTTCTGCCTCTTGTGTTGGTCTTCATAGGGGTTCTCCACACATAGCCATCTTTGCCAAGATAGTAGAGATAGCCATCTTCTCTGCTGACTCTTTCACGAGTTACTCTTTCAGCCATTGTATCACGATAATAAAGTGACTCTCATGATTTATATATCTATCGTCGAAATGACGTCAGTAAAATACATGATTGCACCCCCAAAGCCTTCTTTTTATATACTTTTCATGCCTAAGCCCTTTGATGCTATGATAGAAATAGTGCTTCACGGAGATGTAACCCTGAAGGGATACACGCTTATTGAGGGCTTTCCGGGAGCGGGGCTTGTGGGCCCCATGGCCGCAAGCTACATGATAGAAAAACTGGGAATGAAAAACATAGGGCACATAGAGAGCGACCTGTTCCCTCCTATAGCGGCGGTCCACGGCGGGGTTCCAATGCACACCGCGCGCCTTTACGTGGACACCAAGAACAAGCTTGTCGTTGTTTTCTCCGAGTTTACCATACCTCAGAACGTGATTTACCAATTGGCTAACGAGCTGCTCTCTTTCATAAGGAAAACCGGGATAGCCGAGATGGTCTCGATAGGCGGCATGCCTTCGCAGAAGCAAACAGGGACCGCTTACGTGATATCAACCGACCAGGAGGTAATAAAGAAAGCCAAGAAGCAGGGGCTGAAGCTCGTGCAGGAGGGCGTGATTGCGGGAGTGAGCGCACTGCTCATAACCGGAGCCAAGGAATTCCAGATACCAATGACAAACCTCCTTGTAGAGGTGAACCCCGCGATAATGGACCCGAAGTATGCAGAAACGGCAATCGAGGGGCTGCGAAAGCTTATAGGGATAAACATAGACCTTAGCGACCTTGAGAAGGAATCGAAGGAAGTTGAATTAAGGGTGAGGGACATGGTGAAGAAAGCAAAGGACACTCACGAGCACTACAACAGAGCGACAGAAGAGGTATCAGGACCGCCTTCGGTAGGCTAGTGCCTTCTACTCAGTGCAGGGGTGGCAGAGTCTGGTCTGGCCTTAGCCACGGAAAAACGCGCAGGACTTAAGATCCTGTGGCCTAGTGCCTTCGAGAGTTCAAATCTCTCCCCCTGCAAGCAATTTCAGATTAGGTTCACCAGGTAGCCGAGTATGAAGCCCACAAAAATGCCGATGTATACCAGCCTCTGCTTGACATGGTCTACGTCCTTTAGCTGATGCTTCACCATCGGAAGTATAACGTACAATATCGCGCCTATGGCCAGGCCATCGAAGAAGACATTGAAAAGCGTAGAACTGTAATAGTATCCAGCTACGCCGCCTATTACAGTAGGAAGCCCGCCTACCAAGAAGAGCAAGAGCATGGTTCCGAGTTTTTTATCGTTATTAAGGAAGGGGGCTGCGATAGGAAAGCCTTCTGTAATGTTTTGCAACGTAAAACCTACTAGAATTACAAGGGCTATACCTGAGAACAACCCGATGCTGACAGATGTAGCTCCGAAGACAAGACCTTCGGTAAGATTTTGAAGCCCTATTCCCGTAGCTATCATAAGGGACATCATCGTAGGAGAAAGACCCTGCTTAGAGCGATTCTCAAAATAATAAAGCATGAAGAACCCAATCACTAGAGCAACTGCGAACGCAATGCTAAGGCTTGGAATGGCCAGGTAACTGCCTGGCGAATTGCTATTATAGAGACTAGGCGCAGCGTCTGAGAAAACATCACACATGAGGAAAATCAGTATGCCTATTGCAACTGCATTTAGAAGCCTGGTCGTCTTCTCATTTGTCTTCTTTCTCAGTACTATGGGCAACGATAGATAAATGGAAAAGCCCATTATGAAAGAAAATATCACTGTTCCAATAAAACTGGGCATAAACGCACCTGACTAGCTTCAACTTCGCTAAAAAGATGATACTATTATGATTTATAACTGAGTTATATAGCTTGATTATAAGGCTGTTGGCTTTATAATACTTGATGAGCGCTCATACGTCCCTCTGCCCGAGAATTCGGTGAGGAAATGAAGGTTATACTCTATATGGCGATAACTCCCAACGGCTTGATAGCGAAGCCTGACGATGACACCGGTTTTGTGTCGGACCTTGAGTGGCGTGGCTTCTTGAAGATGATGGAAAAGGCAGGAAACAATGTGATGGGCCGCAGAACCTTCGAGGTTTCTCTCAAAGACGGGCGCTTCCCATACAACGTGTTGAACGTCGTTATGACCCATAAGAAGTTGAAGAACAAATGGGGCGACAAAGTCATTTTCACCGCTGCGTCTCCGAAAAAGGTTGTAAAAATGCTTGAGAAGCAGGGCTTCAAGATTGCGCTGGTCGGCGGTGGAAGGCTGGATGCGAGTTTTATCAAAGCAGGCTTGGTTGACGAGCTGATTCTTGATGTGGAACCGACCGTTTTTGGGAAAGGGATAAACCTGTTCGAAGGCCAAGATTTCAATGCAAGACTCAAGCTCATCGGTACAAAGAAGCTATCGAAGAACGAGATACAGCTGCATTACAAGGTGCTGAAGAGATGAGCCGCACCACAAATCGCATCAAGGAATACGATATATAAAGTCTGATTGAGACTATTTCCTCACGCCGCTGTAGCTCAGTGGTAGAGCGTCTGCATGGTAAGCAGAAGGTCGCGAGTTCAATCCTCGCCGGCGGCTATTTTATAGGCTAACGCTGTCCCGTTGGTAAAATTGAAAAGGCATAAACCCCTCCTCCAGTGTAGTTCATGCCAATGTTTGGTACAAGGACAAATTTTCCAGAGACGCTCACACCTCCTTCTATGTTCCCTGCCTCGCTATCATTCAGGATGCCTGTTTGAAACAGGCTCTTGCCCGAAGTCATTGAAACAGCGTACAGGGTACCATTTGTATCTCCAAAAAGCACCGCTCCTGGGACTATCGTCACGG
>JASHTX010000017.1 GCA_030040335.1 Microcaldota archaeon | reverse complement strand
ATGTTCCTTGTTTGCGCAGCAATATCGATTCCGCTTGGCATAAAGATCGCAAAATCAAACCGCCTCTACGAACCTGCGAGCGCCGTATTGCAGACCGTCGCGGCCATACCTGCAACTATCCTCCTGCCTGCAATAGTCGCAATCCTTTACCTCCTGCCCTTCGGAAACGAGCTTACGGCGCTTTCCGTGATATTCCTCTCGATGGTCTGGTACCTGCTATTCAGCGTAGTCTCGGGGATGAGGACGCTTCCTGGCCACTTCAAGGACATCATAGCCATATTCAGGATAAGGTGGACCAGGGCGTGGAGAGAGGTCTACATACCCGCGCTCCTCCCTTCCTTCATAACCGGTTCGATAACAGCCATAGGCGGGGCATGGAACGCCCTGATAGTAGCGGAGTACTTCAGCGTTCAGACCGCCCCGATCCTAACTACAGCAGGCCCGGGCTGCCCAAGCAGCGGCATATACAATGCAACGCTCAACACATGCACTGTCGTCCTCTCGCAGGTCAACAGCGGCATCGGCAAACTGCTTGACCTTGCTACCTTCTCTGGCAATTTCGTTCACATGGGGCTGGCTCTGGCAGCGATGACAGTCATGGTCGTTCTCATAAACAAATACGTCTGGCAGAGGCTCTATAAGAAGGTTACATTGAAATATAGGATTGAAGCTTAGGTGTTTGGCTGGCAAAGGCTATAGTTAAAGTCCAAGGCGTCTCGATAAGCTACTTTCAGGAGGAGTCTGAGTACAAGGTAATGACCGATGTCTCGTTCGATGTTCATGACGACGAGTTTTTGTCGCTCATCGGGCCATCCGGTTGCGGCAAATCGTCCCTGATAAGGACAATAATCGGCCTGCAGGATCCCACAGATGGCAGCGTGCTGTTCAACGGGAAAGAGGTCTCCGGCCCTCCTTACGGCATGGCCATGATATTCCAGAATATCGCGCTGATCCCATGGAAAACCGCGCTGGAGAACGTGGAGTTTGCCTTGGAGAACGAGAAGATGGCAGACGACGAGAAGGCGAAGAGGGCGCGCAACGCGCTCGAGCAGGTCAACCTCAAGGGTTTTGAGAACTCCTATCCGAGCGAGCTCAGCGGAGGCATGCAACAGCGGGTCGGAATTGCAAGGGCCGTCGCCCTGGAACCGGAGCTCCTGATAATGGACGAGCCGTTCAGTTCCCTGGACGAGCTGACGGCAGAGCAGCTGCGCGGAGAAGTGCACACGATACTCAAAAACAAAGCGCTGAGAGTCAAGTCGGTCATCATGGTCAGCCACAATGTAGAGGAGGTGGTGGAACTCTCAGACCGGATAATAGTCCTCTCGAAACCGCCGGCCAAGATAGTTGACGAGATAAAAGTCGGCGCAAAATATCCAAGGAACAAGCAGAGCAAGGAATTCGTTGACACCACTAACAGAATACTGAAGGATCTCTACGCCGCAGAGGCGTGAGCCAGCCTGCCCCAGACCCGTTCTTTGCCGTTGTACGATACCAGCGAGAAGGTGACGCCCCACTGCAGCAGAACGGCATCGATCATTGCCCCGTTTTTCCTCACATCCGTGTGAAGGTAGGTGCCCTTGCGCGCAATACGCCTTGCTATATCCTCGCCTATCGTTTCCTCCCCCTCCTTTGTCAGCATATACGCAGACTTGAACGGCTCAAATTCGACAAGCTTCTCGCCTACCTCCTTTCTGGCCTTTGAATCTCCTTTGAGCAGCTTTATTCCGAGATCTGTGATGAGGAGCGAATCCCCTTTCACTTTGATCAGGTCCAGCATCTTCCCGGCGTTGACATCTGGCAGCAGTTTGTCGACATGGCTTCTCGACAGCCTGACAAGGTCCACTATCCTGAGCCTGCCCCTGTTTGACATGATGAGGCTCAGCACCTCAAATACTCGATTTACCTTCGCTTCCAGCGGAAATATTCTCTCCTGCACGTCATACCTCATTGTCCATTCTTGGCAGCCGTAGATCTGTTTTTCACCGGTTTCATTATCTTTAGGAAGACCGCGACCAACACAATGCTGATAACAAGCATCACAACAAATGAGGCTTCCTTATACTCCTGTATCCTTGCGTACTCGATTCTCGCAGAATCAACCGCCTCGTTTGCAAACACAACTGCGCTGCCTGGCGAGTTGTTGTATAGCTGCATTGACTTGTTAAGGTCTGCGTATGCCTGCGTAAGGTTGGGGTAGAAGACCAGATATCCGCTCTCGTTAACCAGGCTAACGTACGCCTCTGCCCTGCTCAGCGTCTGGTTTGCCGCGGCCGCCTGCGTTATAGATAGAGGCTGCGCTGCACCCGCCAGATAGAAAAGGGATGCCAGCGAGAAGAGCGCCAGGAAGAATCCAAGCCTCACCTGATCACTCATCAGAGGTTGACGTCGATATTGAGCTCCTTCTTGAGCTCCCTGTACCTGTTCCTTATCGTGACTTCGGTGACTCCTGCCACCTCTGCGACCTCCTTCTGCGTCCTGCGTTCTCCGACCAGCGCGCTTGCGATGTAGACTGCTGCGGCAGAGACCCCAGTCGGGCTCCTTCCGCTAACCAGTCCCTTCTTCATCGCCTGCTTCAGCAGCTGCACAGATCTTTCCTGTGCTTCGCCGCTGAGCTTCAGCGCAGCAACGTACCTGGGCACGTAGCTGACCGGATCCGTAAGCGGTATCTTCAGGCTGAGTTCGTGGGCTATGACCCTGTACGTCCTCCCTATCTCCTTCTTTGGCACTCCGGAGATCTGGGATATCTCGTCAAGCGTTCTTGGCATGCCTGACTGCCTGCACGTTGCGTAGAGCGCGGCGTTGACCACAGTCTCTATGGGTCTGCCTCTTATCAGGTTGTTCTTAACGCACTGCCTGTAGAGCAAGGCTGCGCTCTCCCTTATGTTGTCAGGAAGACCCAGGTAGCTTGCCACCCTGTTGAGTTCGGGCAAGGCAACCAGGTAGTTCCTTTCGCTCGAACTTGCAATGCTTGCTCTCTTGTGCCACTTCCTTATTCTGTAGAGCTGAGCCTGCCTCTTTGAAGGCAACTTTGCTCCTCTAATATCCTTGTTGTACATGTCTATTTCAGTGACCAGGCCCTTGTTTGGCTTCATGTACTTTATAGGTGCTCCTGTCCTGGCCCTCGCGTTCCTCTGGTCAGCGTCGAAAGCACGCCATTCTGGTCCTACGTCTGTAACGTTCTCTTCAATGACCAGGCCGCAGTTGTTGCATACGTACTCTCCCCTCTCGCTGTCGAAAATTATCTCGCTGCTACCGCAGCTAGGGCAGTTCTTGACATTGCCCATTACCTTGGGTCCCTCTTCGCCGTGCACTATACCTAGGCTGCCCTGCTGCTCCATGGGCCTTTGCTGCTCCGGCATCGTGCTTGTGACCGTACTCTGCATGGGTCCCCCGGATGTCATACCAGCAGCACTGGCGACTATGACCTTGCCGTGGCTCCTACTTATCTTCTTGACAGGCTTCATGCTTCTTCGTTCGCTTCCCATTTTCTTTATCTTCGCCAAAATCTCACCATTGACTCTTTCAACATAAGGGTAACTTTTTAAATCTTCGTAAAATGAGTAATACAGATTTGGCAGGATTAGATATTTAAATCTTTCGGTATGTTTGTCGTCTATTG
>JASHTX010000016.1 GCA_030040335.1 Microcaldota archaeon | reverse complement strand
GCGGCAGCGAAGTGGATAAACGGAAAGAAAGGCGTCTACACTCTGGATGACATGATAGCTGAGAGACTGGGCGAATAAATGATAGTGATGAAATTCGGAGGCACATCTGTAGGAAATGCAGAGAGGATACGCGGAGTAGCTGACATAATCCTATCGCAGAGAGAAAAGAACCCTGCGGTCGTGGTATCGGCGCTGGGCGGAGTCACTGATAGCCTCATAGAGACAGCAAACAGCGTTGCGAATGGTGCAGATGGAACAAGAAAGCTGGAGGAGATAGTACAGAGACACTATGCGGTGATACAGGAACTCGGTCTGCATCAGGAGATAATAGAAAACGAGGTAGAGGAGCTAAGGGACGTTATTGAAGGCGTCTCGCTGCTCAAGGAATTGACTCCGAAGACCGCCGATAAACTTGTCTCGTTTGGAGAGCGAATGTCTGCACGAATAGTCGCAGGCTATATCTCGAAGAGCAATGGGGTCAGAGCCAGGGCTTATGATGCATACGACATAGGGCTTGTAACTGATTCGAACTTTGGGAATTCCGACGTACTTCCGCAGGCCTATCAGAGAATAAGGAAGAGTCTCGCAAAGTCCAGGTGCCTGCCGGTAATAACAGGTTTCATAGGAAAAGACAGGAACGGATCAATAACCACTTTGGGAAGAGGCGGAAGCGACTATACCGCCTCAATAGTAGGTGCCGCTGTCGGAGCTGATGAGATACAGATCTGGACGGATGTAAACGGCATAATGACAGCCGATCCTAGAGTTGTGAGAAGTGCAAGGAACATAGATGTGGTATCTTACGATGAGGCTTCGGAGCTGGCATTCCTTGGAGCCAAAGTGCTCCATCCAAAGACCATACTGCCCGCGGTAAACCAGAGGATACCTGTCAGGATACTCAACACGTTCAACCCGAAGCAGAAGGGTACGACAATCGTGAAAGAGATAAAGTCAAAGAGCCGCGTCGCCTCGATAGCGTGCAAGAAAAAGATACAGGTCATCAACATAATCAGTCCTGAGATGTTCCAGACGCATGGTTTCCTCAGGAGGATATTTGAGGTCTTTGACAATCACAGTACATCAGTAGATATGGTCTCAACTTCGGAGGTAAGCATATCGATAACACTGGATGGCAAGAACGATACTGATAAGCTTATCAGAGACCTGCGAAAGCTTGGTAAAATACAGGCATTATCAAACAGGGCCAAAGTCTCAATGGTAGGTAAGGGAATGGTATACATACCTGGAATAGCAGGAAGAATATTCACCTCTCTGGATGGGATAGAAGTCGAGATGGTCTCATCAAGCAGATCTGAGATAAATCAGAGTTTCGTGGTTCAAGAGAAGTATGCTGATGAAGCTGTTAGAAAACTGCACAGGCGCTTTTTCGGTGGTTAATATGAAGAAAATATCAGTGGGAGTATTGGGAGCGACGGGCATGGTAGGCCAGACAATTGTGGCATTGCTTGACAATCACCCATGGTTTGAGGTCACTGAGGTTGCGGCTTCTGAAAAGTCGGCCGGCAAGACCTATGAAGAGGTAATGGGAACCAGGTGGAACACCAGTTCTGACATGCCCGAGTATGCAAGAAACCTTAAGATCAAGGAATGCACGCCGAAGCTCGACTGCGAGGTCGTGCTCTCCGCGCTGGATGCAAGCGTAGCAGAGACGATAGAATCGGACTTTGCCAAGGCGGGTTACGCGGTATCGAGCAATGCAAAGAATCACAGGATGGATCCTGATGTGCCGCTGCTCATTCCTGAGATAAACGCGGACCATGTGGATCTCATAAGGACTCAGCAGAAGGCAAGAGGCTGGAAAGGCTTTATAGTCACAGACCCCAATTGCTCCACAATACAGATGTGCATAGTCCTCAAGCCGCTCATGGATAATTTCGGGCTGGAAAAGGTGATAGTGACTACGATGCAGGCACTGAGCGGCGCAGGCTATCCAGGTGTACCTTCGATGGACATAGCGGACAACGTCATACCATTCATAAACAACGAGGAGGATAAGGTTGAGACAGAACCTTTGAAGATACTTGGAAAGCTGTCACAGGGAACAATAAAGAATGCAGACTTTGCCGTAAGCGCACAGTGCAACAGGGTAGCAGTAAGGCACGGCCACATGGAATGCGTGAGCGTCAAGCTATCGAAAAAGACGAACGAAGATGAGATTATTTCCAGGCTTGAGAGCTTTAGGCCGCTTGCAGCCATGAATCTCCCTTCGGCTCCAAAGAGGCCAATAATATACCAGAGAAACCAGAACAGACCACAGCCAAAACTGGACGTGAATCTGGAGAATGGGATGGCATCGGTCGTGGGCAGGCTGAGGAAGTGCAACATACTGGACTACAAGTTCGTGGTGCTGGGCCACAACCTTGTCAGAGGTGCGGCTGGAGCTGCGGTGCTCAATGCTGAGTTGCTCAAAGCCAAGGGATACCTGAGTGGATAGGAGATGGAAGCAAGCATCAGAATGAAAGAATTCATGACCTACGCTTTTGCTGAAGTAGACAGGGCAAGGGACGAAGCGCAGGCGAAAGGATTTAGGATAATCGACTTTGGTGTGGGAGATCCGACCGACCCGCTATACAAGGGCGCGATAAAAGGCTTGCAGATTGGAGCGGAGAAATATGCAAGATCCGGCTATCCGAGCTACATCGGATTAAGGGATTTCAGGGTTGCTGCTTCAGAATGGTTAGAGAGGAGATTCGGAGTCAATGCAGACCCGGAGACACAGATAACCGCGACAGCTGGATCCAAGGAAGCCATCTTCCATTTCCCGTTCTCTGTCCTAAACCAAAATGATGCGGTTCTGATGCCTTCTATAGGCTATCCGCCATATAAGGCTGGAACTGTTTTTGCCGGATGCAAGCCAGTGTTCTACAGCCTGACTGAAGAAAACAACTTTTTGCCTCAGATTGATGAGATAGAGAATGTGCTTGAAAAGAACAGAAAAATAAGGCTGGTATGGATCAACTATCCAAACAACCCCACAACAGTGATGGCAAGCAAGGACTTCTACAGGTCGATCATTGAACTTGCACAGAAACACAACGTCATAGTCGCATCTGACGAGGCGTACACCGAGATGTATGAGAAAGAAAAGCCCCATTCCATTCTGGAATTTGCCGATGACTGGAGCAACATTGTTGTCTTCCAGTCTCTTTCAAAGAGGAGCAACGCGACGGGATTGCGGGTAGGCTTTGCGGTTGGAGGGAAGAAGATAATAAACTACTACAGGAAGTTCAGGACACAACTCGATTCAGGAGTAGCAAACGCAATACAGGAGGCCGCGGTTTATGCACTGAGGGATGAGGGCCACGTTGCGGAGATGAGGCAAAGCTACAATGCAAAAAGAAAGGTGATGAAGTCTGCACTAAAGAGTGCAGGATTCAAGTTCTGGGCGGACGCAACTTTCTACATGTGGGTGAAAGTCAGATCAGGATCCGTTCAGTTTGCAAAGCGGATGCTGACTCTGGATACCGCTCGAAAGAGAGGAATAAACGTAACTCCCGGGAGGATGGTTTCACTTGCGAATCCAGCGGACGCAGACCCGTATGTGAGATTGGCGCTAGTCCCTTCTATGGAGGATACAAAACTCGCTGCCGAGATGCTAAAGGAATATTCGGAGCACAAGGTGTTGAGATGAATGACGATAAGGATCTCTTCTTCAGCAGGAACGAGATTCAAAAGATGTCAAAGAAGTTTCCCACCCCGTTTCACATATACGACGAGAAGGGAATACGGCAGAATGCAAGAAGGCTGTTCAGAGCCTTCGACTGGGTGAAAGGGTTCAAGAATTACTTTGCGGTCAAAGCGTGCCCGAATCCGTACATAATGAAGCTGCTCAAGGAAGAGGGCTGTGGGGCAGACTGCAGTTCGCTGCCGGAGCTCATGCTTTCGGAACGAATAGGACTGCCGGGGAGCGAGATAATGTTCACCTCCAACGACACGCCAGCGGCAGAGTTCAAAAAGGCATTCGACCTTGGAGCCATAATAAACCTGGATGACATAACAATGATTCCGTTCTTGGAAGAAAATGCAGGAATACCCGAGCTGATATCTTTTAGGTATAATCCTGGTCCGCTTCGCAGGACAGCAGATGTAAATGTGATAGGCAACCCTGAAGAATCGAAGTACGGGCTTACAAGAGAGCAGCTCTTTCAGGCATATAAGACAATGAAGACGAAAGGTTCGAAACGGTTTGGCCTGCATACAATGATAGTATCGAACGAACTGAACCGAAACGCCCTGCTTGAGACTGCAAACATGCTTTTTGACCTGATATCGGATCTGTCTGCCAAGCTGAAGATCCATTTCGAGTTCGTAAACCTGGGAGGAGGGATAGGAATCCCTTACAGGCCTGAGCAGAAGGCCGTGGACCTCGAGGCATTGGGCAGATCAATAAGATCTGCGTACACGGAGAAAATCGAGAACAGGGGATTGGCGCCGCTGAAGATCTTCATGGAGAATGGAAGGGTGATGACAGGGCCTTTCGGCTACCTTGTGACAAAGGCCATTCACGAGAAGCACATATACAAGGAATACATAGGAGTCGATGCATGCATGGCGAACCTGATGCGGCCGGGCATGTACAAAGCATACCACCACATAACGGTCCTGGGAAAGGAGAAGGAGAAGAAAGACCACAAATACGACATTGTGGGCTCGCTCTGCGAGAACAATGACAAGTTTGCGATAGACAGGATGCTGCCGAAGATCGAGATGGGCGATTTCCTAGCGATACACAATGCCGGCGCCCACGGACACGCGATGGGATTCAATTATAACGGAAAGCTTAGAAGCGCGGAACTGCTCAAACGAGGCGATGGGACAATTGAGATGATAAGGCGTGCAGAAACTCCGCAAGACTACTTTACGACACTTGATTTTAAAGGATCGGCATTCAAGGACATGTCCTCCTGAATCCGCTATCTCCTCTTCTTCTGCTTAGGCTTGCGCTTTGCGCGCATGGCTTTTCGAGAAACTTTGAGCCTCGAAGGCTCCACCCTGGTAAGTTTCTCTGTTTCCAGGAGTTCGACAACATGGGATTCATCGCTTGGCCTGGTCTCACCTGCGCTGTCCAGCAGAGCCTGGCTCTGGATGCCGCCTGACTTGAGCAGGGCTGTCATCTTCTGGGCCCTAAGCAGCGCTTCCAGCTTCTTGTTTGTCGCAGATCTCTTGCCCATGCAATCGAGATTAAATATTTATACCAACAATATTTAAACCGATGGCTGCAAAAGTGCTGGGGCGATAAATGCGGCCAAGAAGCCTTGCCAGGGGTGAATCCTGTGATAGAACGCTTTACAAAACCCTTCAGCAGAGAGGAGAGCCTGAATAGCCTCAATCCGCACCTTCGGAAATGGTTCCAGAAGAAGTACAAGGAACTGACCCCTCCGCAGCTCTACTCGTTCAAGCTTCTCAGGGAGGGGAAGAACCTGCTCATAACAGCACCAACGGGAAGCGGCAAGACATTCTCGGCTTTCATGGCAATACTCAGCGAACTAATGGACATGGCCGAGGCTGGTAAGCTCGAGGACAAGATATATTGCATCTACGTCTCGCCTCTAAGAGCACTGAACAATGACATATACAGGAACCTGAACGAGCCGCTTGACGAGATATACAAAACGCTTAGCGAGTCAGTGAAGAGAATATCGGTGGGCATAAGGACAGGGGACACGCCGCAGCAGGAAAGGCAAAGACAGTTGAGGAAGCCTCCAAACATACTCGTTACTACGCCAGAAAGCCTGGCGATACTCCTTAATGCGCAAAAGTTTTCCGAGAATATGAAGAGTGTGAAGTATGTGGTTGTGGACGAGCTGCACGAGCTTGCCAACAACAAGAGGGGAGTGCACCTCTCTTTATCGCTAGAGAGGCTTGCGGATCTTGCGGGAAGAGACTACATGCGGATCGGGCTCGGAGCGACGCTATCTCCGCTCGAGAGAGCCGCAGGATTCCTTGTTGGATATGATGACTCGGGTAACGAGCGCGACTGCCTGATAATAGACGCAACGTGGGACAAACCAATGCGCTACCTCACCATCTGCCCTGTCAAAGACATAGTCAATGAGGAGGATGGAAAGATAGAGGAATCTGTTTACAAGAAGCTCAACGACATAATAAAGAGAAACAAGACAACCCTCGTCTTCACCAACACAAGGACTGGGACTGAGCGCGTGATGTTCAACCTAATGAGGCGCTTCAAGTATAACGATGATAAGATAGCCGCGCA
>JASHTX010000015.1 GCA_030040335.1 Microcaldota archaeon | reverse complement strand
ATATTGTACGTTAGCCATGCCTGGACCACCCCGTGAAGGAGGCGGATTTCGCCCAGCACCTAGACCTGGACCCGAGAGAATGGGCATGCCTATGGGAGGCTGGGGACCGAGATACTACGGCAGGAGACCGGCAAACCCGATAGTTGGAGTACTGGTCGGCGGAATTTTTGCAGTAGTAGGATGGTTTGTCTGGCAGTCGGGGACTATTTTGGGCCTGCTCTTTTTAGTCATAGGGATCTTGGTCATAATTATGGTCTTAATGCAGCGCAGAGGAGGCGGGATGATGCGGGGAGGAGGCATGGGAATGGGCGGTCAGATGGGAGGAGGAGGCATGGGGATGGGAGGACAGCAGGGAGGTAACATGGATATGGGCAGCCAAGGAACTGGCGGACAGCAGGGCGGCGGCATGGGAATGGGTGGACAGCAGCAGTCGGGAATGTAGCGCACGCTTGGCTCTGAATCACATAGATTTTCTAAGACAGAAAATAAGTGGACCCTGCGGGATTCGCACCCGCGACCTTTTCGTTGCGAACGAAACGCGCTACTACTGCGCTAAGGGCCCATCAGATAAGCTTCGTTGCTTCTATATTTATCCTTTGCTTTACCACCTATACTCCGAGTGCGGACATGAGTTACATCGCCATACTTGCAGGCGCAGGAGCAGCCCTTGGCTTCGGGATCTCTGATTATCTTGCGGTCAAGCCTCTGAGGGAATTGGGCTACTACAGGGTAACGGCCTACCTGCTGCTCTTCAGCACGCTCACGATACTGCCGTTCCTGTTTTACACTGGACTTGCAACACACGCGAGCGGATTCATCCTTGCGCTTGCAGCGCTAATGTCGCTGCTGCTCTTCGCAGGCTTCATACTCACCTACAGATCCTTCATACAGGGAAATCTATCCATAAATGCAACAATAGCCGGCTCCTACCCTGCGCTGACTGTTGTTGTCGCGGTCCTGTTCCTGGGTGACAAGCTGACTACTGGCCAGATAGCGCCGCTCGTGGCTGTACTGCTTGGAGTGGTCTTGGTTTCTACGAAATTCAGTGGACTTAAGGCAAAGAAGAAACTGGTTGCGAAAGGGGTTGAAAACGCGATGGTCGCTTCGGTAATCTTCAGCATCACAAGCCTCTTTTCAGGGGTCTATACCGCAATAGTTGGTTTTGCGCTCATGAGCATCATGGGAAGAAGCATAGGGTCGGCTTCGGGTTTTGTAGCCTCTTATGCGACCAAGCAGGACCTGCGCCCTCCGAAAAGGAAGCTCCTAATCCAGATAATACTGGCTGGAATAATGGACGCATTCGGAGTCCTTTGCTGGCTTTATGGGGTTTACGTGGCGCCTTCTAACCTCCCGATAGTTGTGGGAGTGGCGGGATTTGCCGGAGGCGTATCGGTAATATGCGCGCTGATCGCCCTCAGGGAACGTCCCGAACCGAAACAGTGGATCGGAATAGCGCTTACGGTGTTGGGAGTCATTGCGCTCGCCTTATTTTCATAGGCGGCGGATAAACGCTATTTAAACCTGCTTATTTCATTAGATATGTTTGCATGAAGGAGGGCGTTGAGAAGGCTGCAAATTCGATTTTCGACAAAGTGCTCAAAGAGATAAAGCCGAGCAGGGAGGAGCTTGAGCAGACAGTTTACAAGGTAAACGAGATTACTGGCAGACTGAAAAAGGTCGTGCCCAAAGACGTGGAGATCAGGGTTGTTGGATCTATAGTGAGAAGCACGCACCTCCGCGGCGAGTCTGACATAGATATCTTCCTCCTTTTCCCGAAGAAATACAAGAGGGAGAAGATAACAAAGGACGGACTCGAATACGCCAAGATGATAGTTAAGGGCAAGGGCGAACGCTATGAGACAAAGTACGCTCAGCACCCTTATGCCAGGCTCTATCTCAGCTCGCTAGAAGTAGAGGCTGACATTGTGCCCGCGTACAAGATAGACAACATAGAGGAGATGGGCACGGCTGTTGACAGGTCGCCGCTGCACGCTGAGTTCATAAACGCCCATTTCACCGATAGGCAGCGCGACGATGTCAGGTTACTGAAATACCTGCTTAGGAAGCAGAATCTGTACGGTGCGGAGATCATGGTTAGCGGTTTATCAGGTTACCTCTGCGAGCTCCTCATCTATCAATACGGATCTTTGCTGAAGCTTCTGGAGAACGCGGCTGCATTTAAGCTGCCACTGCTTCTCGACCCAAAGGCCAAGACGAGCGTGCACGACTTTGCAATGGTCAAGAGATTTGGGTCAATGTTTGTAGTAATTGACCCCGTAGATAAGGACAGGAATGTTGCGGCAGGTGTATCTTTGGAATCGCTTGCGCGCTTTTCGCTCCTTGCCAGGAAGTTCGTCTCGGCACCCAGCGCAAAATACTTCTCAAGCGAAGTCACGGCGCAGGGAAGAGAGGGTAAGAAGCTCGGTGAGTTCATCGAGACCTCCGGGCTTGACATGTTCGCAATCACGTTAAGCGTGCCCGACAAGAGCGAGGACGTTGTATGGCCGCAACTCAGGAAGGTCTCAGGATTCATAACGCACGAGGTTGAGAAGTTCGGTTTCAGGGTCTACTTCTCGATTCCCGCGATCTACAAGAACAAGGGCCTGCTGGTATTCTTCATGCCAAGGGAAAAACTGAAAACGAGGCTGCTGAAAGGCCCCAGCGTGTTCATAGAGAAAGCGCAGCGCGAGTTTGTTTCAGCACATAAGAACGCGAATGGAATGTTCCTGCACGCGGACATAATGTACGCGCTTGAGAAGAACAGGTACGAGACGGCGCATGAGGCGATGAAAGACATCGCTGCCGGCAGGCTTGTAAAATCTCACAAAGACATAAAGATGAAGGGCGCAATGCTGCTGACCAACAAGGTGCCTGACGACTACGCGAAGGTAATATACCAAGAGCTGCTGAAGAAGATGCAGGTATAGTCAACCGATCGCGAAGACCTTCTCCCTCATTATTATTTTCTCCAGTTCCGGCATGAGGTTTATGGGACTGCTCCTCACTGCCTTGCCGTCCGCTATTTTGAGAATGTCACGGATGACATGCCTGTTCCTGGCAAAGGTCTCGAAGACGTAATCGTAATTCCTTTCGGCCATTGTACCGCAGTAGTCCGTCGCCTCAGAGACGAGGTTTGTCCTGATCTTTCCGATCCCGTAGCCGCGCTTTGCAAGCCTTGTCTTGAGCACATCGAGGTGTTCGCGCAGCACTATCGCCTTGGCTTTATTCAGTTTCATATCGCAGAGAATGTGACCTTCAAGGATCACGGTCCCCATGGGGCTTTCATTTATGAGTCTCTCAAGTTCCGCCTTCAGCCGCTTCATGCGCACTATCTTGGCACCGTCTTTGCCATGGGATGAAAAGAGGCTTTTCTTTTTTACTATCTCGGTGACGTGTATTACCTCAGCGTTGTGCAGTTT
>JASHTX010000014.1 GCA_030040335.1 Microcaldota archaeon | reverse complement strand
CTAGAAGACGGCGCTGACATAGAGCAGTACACACCAGAAGGCGCGGAGATGCTCATCCCCTACAAGGGAGGCGCTGCCAAGATAGTCTACAACCTGGTTGGCGGTCTGAAATCAGCGATGACATACTGCGATGCTGCCAACGTAAAGGAGTTCCAGAAAAACGCCAGCTTCGTAAAGATAACAGAGGCAACCAAAAGAGAAAGCGGCTATCTTGAAGAGCGATAAAAGGCGGTTAGATATTCACATGGCTGTTGTATCGCTTCCTTAGCTCCAGACCATACAAGAAGAAGACAATAAAGTACAAGAATCACGCGATCAGAGTGGAAATCGCCGACACGATGGCCAGGGGGGCTGTCGGACTTATGTACAGGGAGAGTATTGGAAAGGATGAGGGCATGCTCTTTGTATTCCCCATGGAGCGTCAGTGGAAGATCTGGATGCTGAACATGCGCTTTCCGCTTGATATAGTCTGGATGGACAGGAGCGGCAGTGCGATTTACATAGAGAAAAATCTGAAACCGTGCACGAGCTTTTTCTCATGCGACTCGTACGCACCTGAAAAAGGCGCGAAGTATGTGCTGGAACTGGCGGCGGGCAGTGCCGCAAGACTGGGAATCAGAGTCGGAGACCGGTTAAAAATCTGACAATTCGGGATTCTCTCCAAGCACCAGGGTAAAAGGAAGGTATTTTAGAGCTTGAGTTGTAGGAAACCTGAAATTAAATGAAATTCAAGCTTGCAAAGCCCAACAGTTCTAACAGGGAGACTAGCTACCTATTGCTGGGAATACTCTACATCTCATTCTGCTATCTGCTTGTGAATTACACCACATACGTCTCATTTCTGGGAATGCTGGCCTTTGGTGGTACGCTGGGATTCGGAGTGATCTTCCTCCTCATACCGCATTTCGCGAGGGCCAAGAAAATCTCAGAAAGAACCATGCGAAGCATCACACCGACCCTCGTTGTAATTTCGGAACTGCCCGCCTTTGTCACGATGTTCTTTGACCTGAGGTACAACGCATTCGTCTACCTGCTGCTTGTCCCCTACTTCCCGATGTTCCTCGCGGCATTGATACCCATACTCGGAATCTACTTTGTGGGAAAGAACCTGAAGGGGGAGATCAAAAAAAGGCCATATCTGCTTCAGGCGGTACTGATAATCTTCATATCGATAGTCACGTTCATAGCGGTAAACGAGATACTCGGGCAGATAGGCTGGCCAGGCACAGACGAGATGGCGTTTGACCTCTACGCTGCGCAGCTCTTCTATCAGGGCGTAAATCCATACCTGGCGAGCATGCTCCACACTCTACTTTTCTATAAGCTAGAGCCTTCGACCTTCGTGAACGGAAGCTGCGTCTGCAAGCTGGGCTATCCACCGCTGAGCTTCCTGCCGCTCGTTGTCATGCCTGCGCTCGGAATAGCAAGCCTGCAGCCGATCGTATATCTTATGGTGCTATTTACGGTATTTGCAGCCTATATAGTGTACCGGAAGTCGAACAACAACAGTGCAACCCTGGCAATACTCTTTGCGTTCTTCCTATTCACTTTCATCACCAGGCCCGGAGGCGCAATGAAATACCTCGCAGTTTCGGTCTTCCTCTTCCTTGCATATCTCGAAAGAAAGAGAACGTATGTGCAGGGCGCATTTCTCGGCCTGGCAGCGGCCACCCACCAGCTGGCGTGGGTTGCAATCCCGTTCTTCTACATCCTGGCACTCAACGAACGGGGCAAGGAGCAGGCATTTCGTGTAGTGCTCGCTTCGGTAGGGGTCTTCCTGCTGCTGAGCGCGTATTTCATAGTTCAGTCGCCGCAGGGTTTTGTGAGCGGACTTCTTTATTACAGCGTTCATGAGATCCAGTCACAAGGGCCGACGCTCATAGGGCCTCTCTTCCAACTTGGCCTTCAGACATCTTCCGTATATCTTTATTCTTCAATCGTCATGCTTCTCTTCTATGCCTGCGCAATCGCGCTCTTTTACCTCTACCCGGATAGTCTCAAGCCTATGCTTGCTGTGGCTCCGTGGGCCATCTTCTTCCTCTCGCCTGTCAACGAATCTGGCTATTTCCTGCCGTTCATACCGCTGTTGCTGGCCATAGAGTACGCGGACAGGAAAATGGTCAGGGACAGGGTAAAAGACAAGGGCCACATAATGCTGGCCGCATTCCTTTTCGTAATTACTTCGCTCATACTCCTGGTCCTGCTCCTCATTTTCGGCAGATAGCCGCCGGCGAGGATTGAACTCGCGACCTCGTGCTTACCATGCACGCGCTCTACCACTGAGCTACAGCGGCGGCTAAATGGATAAGCATTCTAACAATTTAATAGCTACGTTTCGGCACCCAAAAGCGTTAAAAATTTGCTCGACGAATAAGATTATGGGAGGCTATTCTATAAGCAAACTAGCTAGTTCTTACAAGAGCTTCAGCATAGCCACACTCGGATCGCACTCAGCACTTGACGTATGCGAGGGTGCCAAGAGGGAGGGCATAAGGACAACGGTGGTCTGCCAGAAGGGCAGGGAGCGCACATACAAGAAATACTACGCGACAAGAAAGAGGGCCGGCAGGCAGGTGGGCTGCATAGACGAGGTCCTTCTACTTGACAAGTTTTCCGACATCGCAAAGCCAGCAATGGTCCAGCAGCTCCAGAAGAAGAACGCGGTCTTCGTACCAAACCGCTCGTTCTCTGTGTACGTGGGTTACGACGCGATAGAGAAGGAGTTTGATGTTCCGATCTTCGGCAACAGGTTCCTGCTGAGAGCCGAGGAAAGAACCGCGCCCAGGAACCAGCTCTACCTGCTGAAAAAAGCAGGGATAAGGACGCCGAAGAGCTTCAGGAAGCCTTCGGAGATAGACAGGCTGGTGATAGTCAAGGCCAGCGAGGCCAAGAGAAGCTACGAGCGCGCATTTTTCCTTGCCGGTTCGGAAAGAGAATATGAGCAGAAGAGCAGCGAGATGCTCAGGAAGGGGGTGATAACAGAAGCAGGCCTAAAATCTGCGCTCATAGAAGAGTTCATTCTCGGTGCTCAGTACAACTTCAACTACTTCTACTCTCCGTTGAATAAAGAGCTGGAACTCATGGGAACGGATATGAGGAGGCAGACGAACCTTGACGGGCTTTTGCGGCTGCCTGCCAGCGAACAGCTCGAGGTCCTCAAGCACGTAAGGATGAACAACATAGAGGTCGGACACGTCGCGACAACTTTGAGGGAGAGTCTGCTCGAGAAGGTCTTTGAGATTGGAGAAAGACTTGCAGAGACCTGCAGGAAGGAGTACAAGCCTGGCATAATAGGGCCTTTCGCGCTTCAGGGCGCAGTGGTGCCAGAAGAAGGCGGAGAAGAGCTGGTGATCTTTGACGTGGGCTTCAGGCTGCCGGGTTCCCCGGGAACGAGGTTCACACCATATTCAGAATACCTTTTTGGAGAGAGCCTGAGCATGGGCAGGAGGGTTGCTGTTGAGATAAAGAACGCTTTCAAGAGCAAGAGGCTGAGCGAGGTTGTGACATGATTCCCAAGGAGAAGATAAATTCTATACTGGAAGGTTATGACAAGAAGAAGATAAAGATAGCGACGATCTGTTCTCACAGTTCCATGCAGATATTCCATGGGGCAAGGCAGGAGGGAATCAAGACCGTAGGCATATGCCTTGAGAAGAACAAGAAACTTTATGACGCATTCCCATACGGAAGGCCCGATGAGTACATCATAGTCAAAGACTACAAGAACCTGCCTGTGAAGGAGCTTGTTGATCAGAATGCGGTAATTGTACCTCACGGCAGCGTCGTAGAATATGCAGGCAAGGCGCTGCAGGAAGCGGCGGTACCGCTCTTTGGAAACAGGATGAGCCTTGTATGGGAAGGGGACAGGGATATGCTATTCAAGTGGATGAAAGACGCAGGCCTGAATGTGCCTCGCACCTTTACCCCTGACAAGATAGACAGACCTTGCATAGTCAAGCTGCCTGGTGCAAAAGGAGGCAGAGGGTATGTGGTCGTGAATTCTCCGGAGGAGTTCAGGAAGAAGGTCAAAGCAGAAAAGGTTACAATCCAGGAGTACGTACTTGGAGTACGGGTTTATCCGCACTACTTCTTCTCGCCAATATCTAAAGGAGGCTATGGAGTCCACGAAGGTTCGCTTGAGCTCATGAGCATGGACAGAAGGCTGGAGAGCGATATTGATGACGCCCAGAGGGCGACAGCGGCTGGAATAAAGTTTGACCCCAGCTTCACGGTTGTTGGCAACCTGCCGCTCGTTATCAGAGAGTCTCTTCTCTCAAAAGTCATGGAGATGGGCCAAGGAGTCGTGGAATCAGCGTTCAGGCTTTTCAAAGGCATTCCAGGCCCATTCTGCATAGAGACCATCTGCACAAAGGACATGGAGTTTTATGCTTTTGAGATTTCTGGAAGGATAGTTGCTGGTACAAACCTCTATCCCGAGGGCTCTCAGTACACGGCTTACACATACAAAGAGCCGATGAGCACTGGGAGGCGCATAGCGCTAGAGATAAAGAACGCCGCTAAGCTCAACAAACTCAGCAGCGTAATCTATTAGGGCGCCTGGCCTAATCGAAAGTAGAGAGTTTTGCAGCCTCTTTCAGTAGTCTTGCGAACTCTTTTTCTTTGATATCCGAATATCTGTAGACCTTTATGTGTCTCAGTCCCTTTCCGGTGCCTTCAAGCAAATCCGAATGAAGCAGGGCTCCTTTGAAGAAACCAAGATCTGTATGATCTCTGTAGTTAATTATCCATGCCACGTTTTCTCCGTCCACCAGATATGTAGGATTCCTCCATTTGATAACTTCGTTTGAATTCGGCAGTGCTTTTTTGATTATTGTTCTGAGCCTGTTGGTAATCTTCCTCATGTCAGGACTGAGCCTCTTGACATAATCGTCAACTTCGCCCATAAAGTCACCCAGTTTTCATTG
>JASHTX010000013.1 GCA_030040335.1 Microcaldota archaeon | reverse complement strand
AAAGGACATAGGCATGATAATCGCCTACACGGGCGTTGACAAAAACAGCGTCTGCGTAGATGCTGGTACGGGAAGCGGGTGGCTAACAATAAGCCTCGCGAAGATCTGCAAGCACGTCTACGGCTATGACATAAGGGACGACTTCCTGAACATAACGAAGCACAACGTTGACCTGCTTGAAGTGGACAACGTGACCCTGAAGAACCAGGACATCTTCAAGAAGATAGACGAGAAGAACGTGGACCTGGTCACGCTCGACCTGCCAAATGCTGAGAAGGCCCTAAAGAACGTCAAGAAAGCACTCAAACCAGGAGCTTCTGTTGCAGGATATTTCCCAAACATAGAGCAGAGCAAGAAATATGTGCAGACGCTCGAGAAGCTCGGTTTCGTTGACATGTACACTATAGAGGCGATAGTCAGGGACATCTTGATAAGGAAAGAAGGCTCCAGGCCCACAAACACCGGTCTATGGCATACTGGCTACATCACGTTCGCGAGAAAACCCCTCCAGTAGCCGTCCTGGCTGCAAGGATCAGTGCCTCTTCATCTCGTTCAACGTTGCATGCACCTGCGGCCAGGTTGCAACCACCACCCTGCCTCCAAACTCAGGTAACCTGTACCTTTCCTTCCCGTTCGATCCTCTGGCTATCATTACTGCGAACTTGCCCTCTCTTGCCGCTTTGAAGTCAACCTCGTAGTCATCGTCTACGTAGTATCTTATGTCCGGTCTGACCTTTTCTGAAGCGCTCTTCAGGAAGGTAAGGCTTTCGTGAGGCACTTTCCTCAGGCTCAGCCACGAACGGACGTTCTCATGGTCTCCCGGCGTTGCGGTCCTTATGTGTATTCTCCAGTCCACACTTAACTGATTCAATATCTTAGGTATTCTTTCGTCTACCAGCCTTATCTTTGTGTACTGATCCCATACGTTTCCGAGCAGGACCGAGTTCACTTCAGGCGGAAGGGTGCTTGGCCAATAGTAGCTATTTTCTAGTTCCCTCATCGACAGGGTAACTCCAAATAGCCTCTTTGCCTGGTCTCGGTATCCTGGAAGCATCTCGGCTACGGTGCTCTCAAGATCCACGCTTAAGATTTCCCTTTCCGTTGGCATGCGGGCTATTTATTCTCCGCCTATAAAAAGTATCTCTCCTGTTTTGTTTTTCTGCGCTATTTCTTGTTCATGAGTGCCATATCTGCGATCATGGCCTCGAGCTGTATCCGCTCGTTCGCGCCTTCAACTATCCTGAAGTTGTACTCTCCTACCGCTTTGACGATCGCCAGCTTTACAGGATCTCCGAGCGGCAGATTGAGCGCTTCCCTGTAGCACTGCACTAGTATGTCCTCGCCGCTCATTCCGTATGAGAACATAAGAGTATTCAGCTCGTTCCTCGCCTTCTGGAACTCGCCTTCAACAGCGTAGCGCAGCATTGATGCGACTTCCTTTGGCCTGGCTCTTGATGCTATGTCGTATATCTCCTTCTCACCGACCTTCTTGTTGACTACGGCTGCGCTCTGCAGTACGTTTGTCAGTTTTCTGAGGTCTCCTTCGCTCACGTATATCAGCGCCTCTGTTGCCTTGTCATCCACTTCCAGTTTCTCGCCCTTCTCGACCCTCTTTATGTACTTCTTTACCTCGTCCTCGTTGAGCGGCTTGAATCTCAGAACAACGCACCTGCTCTGTATCGGCTCTATTATCTTGCTCGCATAGTTGGCGCTGAATATGAATCTGGTCGTGGCAGAATACCTTTCCATCGTCCTCCTGAGCGCGTGCTGCGCCTCTGGTGTAAGCGCGTCGGCCTCGTCCAAGAAAATGATCTTGACCAGCCCGCTAGTGAGCGGCAGCGTTCTGGCGAACTCCTTGACCTTGCCTCTTATGACGTCGATGCCTCTGCTATCGCTAGCATTTAATTCTAGAAAGGCCTCGTTTATGTTTTCTCCGTAGAGCTCCTTTGCCAGCGCAATCGCAGATGTTGTCTTCCCCACGCCCGCCGGTCCCGCGAAAATCATATTCGGAAAGCTCTTGGATTTTACGAAGGCCTTCAGGCGCTCTGCGATCGCGCCCTGCCCTATTATCTCGTCTATCTTCGACGGCCTGTACTTCTCAGTCCAGGCTATGTCCTCAATATTCACCATGATCAAAAGCCCCCTGCGTTAGTAAGTAATGGTTGCCCTTAAAAGTTTATTAATTCGAGTAGTTCTTGGTTCCGCGTTGCATGGCGGTAGATGAATCCAGACACAATGTTTATATATGGCGCGATGAATCTCTAAACGATGAGTGGGGACATAGACCGGAAAGTAATGCATTATCACAGGAGGATGAGCCAGTTGATGGCTGCAAGCCCAACCCCTGACGATCCGACGCCTGCTGCTACAAAGGTGCTTAGGGATCAATCCTTGAGCCACGGTACCAAAGAAGGAAGGCGCGGGGCAACAACCTTGGAGCGCGACCCTGAATTGCAACTGCCTCGCAGAAGCAGCAGGGCCTCCAGATCCTCGGAACCTGATGCCTAGTTGCCGGCCTGCAACTCAGCCTTGTGCATCTTCTTATTTTTTCCAGGAATCTATCTGCTTCGCTATGCTCTTCCTCTGGCTGACAAGCACGAATGCTATCAGAATCGAGAGCATGCCGAGGAAGGTGTTGGTCAGCTCTGTCTGCGTGCACGGGCAGAACTGCGCGTTCTCCAGTGCAAGCGCTATACCCATCTCGATAATCCCGGTGACGAACCAGGCTATGCTTATCCTTATTATGTTGCCTTCTGTATTGCTTTTCTTCATAAGATCAATTCGGCATTATGTTGTCAACGACCAGTTTCGGGTCATATGGCACCAGGTCTGCGTATCCCTCCCCGATCCCAAAGTAGAGCACCGGAACCGTTGTCTCGCTCAGTATTGAAAGGGTGTTGCCTCCCTTTGCATCCACATCAAGTTTTGTGAGTATGACTCCGTCCAGCTTTGTCGCCTCGTTGAACTGCCTCACCTGATCCAGCAGGGCGTTGCCCGCTATGCCCTCGCCTATGAATATGCAGATGTCCGGTTTGTTGACCCTTACCATCTTCTTCAGCTCCTCTATCAGGCTCTTGTTAGTCTCCTGTCTCCCCGCGGTATCTATCAGCACCGCGTCGAGCTTGTGGGCTCGCGCATAGGCTATCGCGTCGAAAGCAATGCTAGCCGGGTCTGCGCCGTAGGTGCCCTTGATCACATCTACGCTCAGCTTCTTCGCGTGTATAGCTGCCTGCTCTATCGCAGCGGCTCTGAACGTGTCGCTGGCGGATATGACGCACATGATCCCATTGCCCTTCAGCATGTTTGCGATCTTCGCTATGGTCGTGGTCTTGCCAGCCCCATTGGGTCCTAGGAAGAGTATCTTGAACGGCTCGCCTCCCTTTGCCTTCCTCTCCTTTGCAAGCTTCAGCAGGTCCACGCCGCTGTTCTTTGATAGAGTCTGCATCAGCGAGTTCCTTATCTCCTCCCTTATGCCCTTGGTCAGCTCTTTTGACTCCAGCTCCTTGCCAACCAGGTTCTGGTGCAGGTTGCTTACGATCTTCTCAGCAACATCGTAATTGACATCTGTCTGGAGCAGTGCGACACGCAATTGTTCCAGGAACGGGTCGACGTCCTTCTCTCCGATCTTCACTTTCCTCAGTAAGGCACCTTTTATTTTGGTGACTAGCGTCACATCCGGAGCCTTCTCCATGGGTTTCTCCTCCTTTCTTGCCTCTTTCCTTTCCTGCCTTTGCTCCTCCTTGTTTTCCTCTTTCCTTTCATCTCTTGGCTCCTCTCTCTTCTCTGCCTTCTTTTCCTCAACTACGTCTTTCTTTTCTTCTGCCTGTGTCTCCTCAGATACCTCTTCCTTCTCCTTTTTCTCCTCCTTCTTGCTCAGGCCCTCTACAAAATCAGAGAACTTCTTCCTCAAGCCTTCAAACATTGGATCTTATCTGCTATGCCAGTTTGAGTTAATATTCCTTACTGGTTCTGGTCCGTCCTCGGCGCTAGACCAGGCTCAGGGTTATCGTTCCCGCCACCAACAAAATGAATCCAAGTACTTGGTGAGGGGCAAACTTCTCCTTGTAGAATATGTAACCGAAGATTATCACAACGGCAGCCTCTGCAGACACTATTGCCGAGCCTATGGCAAGCGTGCCGAGCTGCGCCAGCAGCACCAGTCCGACAGTACCCAACGCGTTGCATACGCCCATGATCGCATCAGATGCAAGAATCGATCCTTTGATGTTCGCAATTTTGACAGCTCTGTACTTCTTCGTATTCTCCTTTGACATTTTTAGGAAGGCTACGGCGCCGAGGAATGCAAAAACCCTGTTGATGAAGATCGGGGTCATAAGGCTTCCCGCCGCTTTCTCGGCGAAAACCAGGAAGAACCAGCTTACTGCAAGCAAGACCATCGCAAATATGGCAGGAATATACTCCTTTTCGAACCTGAATTTCTCGGTGGTCGTGACGAGGAATGCGCCCAAAAA
>JASHTX010000012.1 GCA_030040335.1 Microcaldota archaeon | reverse complement strand
CTCCAGGTCTCTGATATACGGCGTAATCTTTACATTAAACTTGCTGCTCACTTCTTTTGTTGCTGTTTGCAGCATAGCCTTACTCATGTCTATCGGCACATACTTGAATGAGGATTTTCCGAGTTTTTTTGAAAACACATCGAGAAGCGGCAATATCGGAGCGCCATTCCCGCAACCCAAGTCCATTATGTTGAATTTTCCCGGACCGCCTTCAAGGGACTCGAATATGCTGGACGTTTTCTTCGCTATCAGGAGGCTCTGCCAATAGAGAAGCCCCTTCACGTTCTGATTCATGCTCACTTTCTCAAATTCCTTCCAATGGTCTACACCCTTTCCAAAATATGTGAATTTCAAGGGTAGCTCTCCTCGCCCCGCAAGAGCTGTTATTATTTCATAAGTCTGCCTTCTGGAATAGGGAGGTTTCATGTCTTAAAGTATACAAAAAAGGTATTTATGCTTTTTAGGATGCAGAATAGCCCTCCTCGCCGGAATCCCTCTCAGGTCTAGGTACTCATCAATTTCAGCTTTCCAGTATTCACTATAAGCATTTTCTTATTTTTGGGTAAACTATCTTTCATTTGCAACATCAACGCCAAACCTGATACCCCGGAAGGTTCACAAATAACTTCCTGTGCCCTTGCGATCTCCATAGCCTGATCAAGATACCTTTCTTTTATCAAGTAGATTCCAGTCATAGGACCACAGAATCCTGACCTTTTGTAGAATCTCAGCAATTCATCGTCAATCATTCGATGCGATATATAATGAGCAAAAAGTTTGTCTGCTTTTGAGTTGGGGTTGTTTGTCGTCACGCCCATGAAATTACACCTCCTTAATACGTCTATGTTGCCGTGAAATCTATGGTCATGTTTTGCATACCCAACTTCTAGCTTGTTCAGCTCTAAAACTTTGGAGTACAGTATGCCCGTTCCAAATGGAATGAAGCAGTATTCCGGAGACCTGTTCAATATCTCATACCCCATCCAGTCGTAGTTTCCGATTTCTGTGATTGCACCACGGTTCGATGTGAGATCAAACCCATCCTTATTTTTGGTCATGGCAAGAACTTCGTCCGGTCCGAACAGTCTTTTGCTCAAGTCTGTTACGAAGATCTCACAATGAGATCTTCTGATTGCATCATAAATCTCTGGACTTATTTTCTTGTCTACAACTACCTTTAGTTTTGGTAATCCATAGTCTTTCAGCATGCGGCCAATTGCAACCGCTGCGGAACCAGATGATATTATTGAGAATTTAGGCAGAACGCCTCTATATTGGCCTAGTTTCTTTGCAATCAGGAAATTTCTGTATAAAACCACAACTTCCCAAGCAATTCTGTCCTTATGGGTTCCGCTGTATCTATTTATACTGTCATCTTTTAGCCATACGTTGGAAAAGCCAGGAACTTTTATCTTATATGTTGGAGTCGCAGGAAACCTTGGCTCGTAGGGCGGGAACTCCGGCCTATGAGGATCATCTGTAGAAGGGACACTTATCGAGTTTAGTATTCTCTCCTCATTCTTTGACAAAGTCATGATGACAATTTAAAGCAACTCAAATAAAAATGTTGTCAGAGGAGGCCGTTTCGTTTTGTTTGCGCTGCTTTCGGATTTATGAAAAGTATCTTATTCTTTTATTGGCGTATCTATTCACGTATGCCTCAGGAGGCTCTAGTTCTTACAACGATGGAGAAGCTGATGCTGAAGGAGCTGAGCGCCAACTCGCGCGTCAGCCTGACGCACCTTGCCAAGGTTGCGGGCTGCTCAACCGTCAAGGCCGGCATGCTACTCGACAAACTGATAAAGGAACTCGACATGCGGTTCACGCTGGAAGTTGACATGAACAAGCTCGGTCTTGATGAATGTCATATACTCTTCATCAGATTCGAGAAGAAGCCAAGCGAGGCGTTCCTCACAGACCTCTTCAGGGACGATCCCTACGCGCAGAACGTCTACATAACAGAAGGCGGGTTCGACCTTGTCATCTTCGCCGCGGCTGATACTCCACGCAACTACATAGAGTGGGAGACCGCGCTCACCGAGAAGCTCTCCGACTACGTGCCCGAGCTGCGGCCCTCTGACTTCATGTACGCCCACCTCGGTTACATACCCCTCAACGGCGCTTTCGTTAATTTCGTGAGGGAGGACATCAAGGTCGACAGGAAGGACAGGCTCATACTCCAGTTGCTGAACGAGAACGCGAGGACGAGCTACAGGGAGATGAGCAAGAAACTGGGAATAAACGAGGATACGATCAGGTACAGGGTCTTCAGGCTCATACGCAAGGGCATAATCCGAAGGTTCACAATAGCGGTGCAGAAGGCCAGCGGCGCTCTCATTATCTACTTCGCACGCTACGCATTCAACAAGTACACGATCAGCGACCTCTTCCCGATAATAAGGAAGCACAACATGGGAGAGATCGAAAACCTGTCTACGATAAACAGCACTCCCTGCTACATGGTGATGAGCGGCAGCTACAGGATCTGTGCGCTCTCCTTTGCTAGGACAAAAGACGAAGCTCTATCTTTCGGCCTGAAGTGGTACGCGAACCTGCTGAGGAACAACCGCCCCCACATAGTCCACGCGGACGTTGTCAGGGCGGTCAAGGGCCTGCTTCCGCTGAGAAACCTTGACGCAAAACAGTACTACAGCTACCTATGGACCTGACTTCCTCCAGGGACGCAGCCTATCCATCGTAGCTGCTGTGGATGTCTTGTTCAGAATCTTCTGGACATCCCTGAAGCAGTCCTCGCACTCCCAGTACTCGACTGGAGTCTTGCCCGCCTTCTGCGCTGCGCGAGCGGCTCTGGGTCCGGCGTTCGCCTCTGCGCCTTCAAGAGCGGAGGCCGTGTAGGCTCCCTCCCCTGCTTCCGGATTCACGTTGAATGTGCCGAAGAAGTTCCAGTGCTTGTCAGCGATCTTTCCGTTCCTGCCGATCTTAACGCTGCCCTTCCTGCCGCAGACAATGCAGGCCACCTTGTGGCCCTGGCTAGCACCCAACTAATCTACCGCTCTCTTTTTCTCTAGACTGTTAACTTTTTATCTCTTTCTTAATCAGCCTGAGGGACGTTGCAAGCAGGAAGCCTGCGATTTTAGTAAAGTTCATATATGCATAAGTAGGATATAAGAGTGGTAAGATGAATCGTTGGGGGGCCACAGCATCTTTCATAGCGCTAGTTATGCTTGTAGCGCCTGCTTTCGCCACGTCGCTGAACGTGAGCGCGGTCACAAACCAGACACTTCTCAGCTCGGCGCTCCAGTACGCCGAGTGCAAGGCAAATGTAACCGTGGAATTCATAGGCCAGATCACTTCGACCGTGCCAAAGCTTTCTTCACTGTCCGTCTATGTCTCGGGCATACAGTCGGATGAAACCGCGCTTTCATCGCTCGCCAGCTCCGGCAACGTCACATCTTTCAGGGCATATCTCAGCGGTACCTTCGACCCTGAGCTCAATGGCGCCGCGAAGAACATAAGCGTGCAGCTCAGGGATGCAAACCTATCCGCAAACACCACGGCCCAGCTACGCGCATCATACAATGCAGACATCTCCACTTATCAGAACTGTTCCTCAAACAAGGCTGAGAGATTCGCAGCCAATAAGGTCGCATTCTTCAACGAGAGCATAAGCAATTACCAGCAGGAGGCGAACAAACTCGCATCCAATGGCGTGGATACAAGCGCGCTTAACAGCCTGCTGCAGAATGCAACAATCCAGATAGTCACTCCTCTTGTAACAGCCCTCGGCCAGGCGCACAACGCATCGCAGATATACGCTGATCTTGCTGAATACTGCCTCTTCGACGGCTGCAAGAACGGCACCAACTTCCACCTCGCAGCCCACTTCGGTTACCTAAAGCTCACCGCAGAGGTGACATACCTTGAGTCTGACAAGAACGTCTCAAACTCTACGCTAGTCAACGCGCAGGCAGACCTGAACAACGCATCCACGATTCTGGCAGCTGTGGGCACCAAGGCCTATGTGGGCGGACAAGGGAAGGAGATATTCAGCAACCTGACCGCGGCTGCAAAGGCCATGAGGCAGCCAGTGCAGCAGGACGCGTTTGCTAAGCTGAAGGGCCAGGCGCAGAATGTAATATCAAAGTACAAGCAGGTGATAGGCGGCTATCAGGCAAAAGTCGCGGCAAGCAGCACCATATGCAACAAGTCCTCGCTCAACCAGACGCTGTCGCAGGCAAACATGCAGATAATCGTGCCGCTCCAGAACGCGCTGAACAGCTCGAAAAACGCGAGCCAGCTCTACAACGCATTCAAGAGCTACTGCCTGGCAGACAACTGCCCCAACGGCACCAACTTCCATCTGGGAACAACTCTTCAGCTTGAACAGGCGCAGGCCTACTTTGCCTGCCTCTCGGCCAGGGCAAACGCTTCGAAATACGTTATCGTCAACCAGACCGAGCTCTCGCTCGTCAAAGGATATCTCTCCAACGCGTCAGCCTCAATGAATGCATCCGGGCACGGACAGTTCGGTCCCGGTGAGATGAACCGGCTCTCCATCGATCTGAAAGGATTCATGGTTTCGTTGAAGGGTTCGTTCATGGTCAACAGGACCAGGGCAGGCTTGGTTAACAGGATAAGCGTTATGCCCAGAGTACCTCCTCCGCCTCTCGGCGGCGGTCAGATCAAGCCGGTGGTGACCCCAAGTGGCAATTCAAGCGTAACTGCGTCTTCGGGACTGAACGTCAACGCCAGCGGAGGTCGTTTGATAACAGGAGGTATAAGGTGAAGTTATGGCAAGCAAGAATCTTTTGATAGCCGCCCTCATTCTGCTGCTGATAATCATAGTCGCGCTGCTCTACGTAAGCAGCGTTCCTAGCAAACCCACGGCAACGACCACAGTCGCAATAGTCGCACCCACAACAGTTCTGCCCCAAAACTCTAGCGTGGCGTTGTCCAACTCTTCAGCTCTCGGCAGCTTCAACAGTACATCGGAGAACGCGACCGTATCCAACAGTACGCTCAATACCGGCACTTCCCAGGATCAGAACTACAGCATACTGAGCAACGGAAATGTGCCCTCGTCTCCTTGATTGCTTCGCGCCTTCCTAAGGATCAGGCTATTTTCATCACAAAGGCAGAGACCGCGCTTACCGTCTCATCCTCATGCTTCTCGAATGAGTGCCTCGCGCCGTTTATTATCGCGTAATCGAACATGCGCGAACCCGTCTTCCTCTCAAGTATCTGCATGTATTTCTTGACCGGCTTCAGCCTGTACTGCTCCCTGCTTCCGAAGACAGCAAGGACTGGTATCTTCACCTTTGAGAACTCCCGCAGATTTCCATCGTAGTTGAAAAGCCGCGCTTCCACGTTCTTCAGGTCAGCCACAGAGAGGAACCTCCTGGCAGAGAAGCCTTCTGGTATTCCCTTTGCGGTCTCGTTGCCCTTCCCATTCCTCACCATCGCCTTGCACATCTTCACCACGCGCACAAACTTGTTCCCGAGCTGCCTTCTCTCGTCGTTGTAGTCATCGGCCGGAGCAAGAAGCACCAGGCCCGATATCTTCCTGCCGTTCTTCCTGTACTGGTAATAGGTTACCTTCTGGCAGCCAGTGCTGTGCCCAGATAATATGAATTTCCTGAAGCCAAGTTTTTTCAGCTCTTCTATCGCTCCGTCTATATCGTAGATGCAGTCCTCAAACTTCTCTATCCTGGTGCCTGCCGCGCGCCACTTGCGCTTACCCTTCCCGTATTTTGTCCTGACAGAGCTTACCTCGCCGTGGCCCCTTGTGTTTATCGAGAAGAAGGCGATGCCCTTCTTGTTAAGTCCCTTGGCTATCTCGAAGGGCAGGTGCATCTGGTAGAAGTTGCTCTCCATGCCGTGCACGTGTACAATGCACGTGCGCGACCGCAGCGGCGCCTGGAGGAAACCCTCGAGCACTATGCCGTCTCTGGTCGAGAACTTTACCAGCTCACCCTTGATTCTCATGGCTAGGCATATGCAGTTGCAGGTATTTAAAGACTGGGCAGCTTACACCAATCTTTTTTAAGATTGACCCTGCCGGTGCTCGCTTAAATAGCCGCCTATGTGCGGCAGCCCTGCTATCAACCCAGTGCCCTCAGTGTCTCCATTACCGTATTCTCTCCGTTCTCATTTCCCTCGTGGTCTTTGGACATAAAGCCTTCGGGCAGCATGAAGAGCCCCGAATCGCCTAGCTTTATCTCCGCCTTTCCGCTGTAGAGGTGCTTGGAGTGCAGCTTCAGAAGGCTGTAGAGCTCTTCCTCGTCCTCAACAGTTTTCAGCCCGGCGCCAGAGTGCTGGGCAAAGTAGTTGTAGGCCTCCAGGCTGAAGGCAAATCCCTGCATGCCCTCTACGGCAACTGGGGTGACCCACTCTGGGTTGTACTGGCAGGTCGCCACCCTTACGGCCCACTCCCTGAAGAGCTCCAACCCAGCTACAAATTTCGGTCTTCCACCATTGATTCCATCCTATCCACCCATCACGTATTTGCATGGAAGGTATAAAGACCTTGTCTGCAAATTTTTTTCCTTCACTACCAAAATTGCCCATAAACACAAACGTCTTTGCGTTTTCATCCTCCGAGCAGCGACCTGAGCACGAGCACTATGTGGCTCTCCTCTCGCATCCTCCTGAAGGCGTACTCGACCCATCTGCCTCCAAAGGGCACGTAGACTGCCACCCTGTTTCCTTTTGCGGCAAGTTTCGCCGCATATCTGCTCCTTATTCCGTTGAGCATCGCGAAAGTAACATTCCTCCTGTAGATCCTGTTCATGGTCATCGCCTGGTCTATCATCCGCTGGTCGTGCGTAGCTATCATGAAGCTCGCGGAGTTCTTGAACAGATAGCCCATCATCTTCATATAGTTCTCCGATGTCTCCTCCCTTTTCTGGAATGCTATCTTCGCGTTCTCGCTATACGCTCCTTTTACCAGCCTTATTCTGGCGTGCTTCTTCACCAACCTCTCCATGTCCTTCTCGCTGCGCCTCAGGTAGGCCTGCATTGTTATGTATATCATGCCCCTGTTGCCCTGGCTCTGGTATATCGAAATGGTGTCATCTATCATCTGGTGCTCTTCCATGTCCAGGGTTGTGAATATGCCGTTCCTGCCAGCGAAGTCTGCTATCCTTGCGAAGTTCTGCCTCGCGTAGCCTTTGTCTATCAGCAGGCCCAACTGGGTAAGTTTCACTGATATGCTCGCGTCCACGCCGCTTCTCTTAATCTCCCTTATCAGCTGCAGGTACGTAGATGCCGCATCGTTGACATATTTTTTGTCGGTGAAACCTTCGCCCAGGTAGTTTATAATTGCGTGTATGTGCTGGGCGTTCAGCTCCCTTGCCCTTCGAATCGCATCCTCGACTCTTGCGCCTGCAAGCCACCTGCCCGCAACCACCTTCTCGACGACATTACCCAGGCTGAATCCGTATTCCATCAAACCGCTTTCAATGAATAACTTTAAATACTTAACACCGCAATTATTATGGGTTCCAAAAGATAAAATGTTTTCACGCGTGTGGCTGCTTCAGGGAGCAACTCCAGGAAGCGATGCTATTCGTACTGTTTCTTCAAATATATACAAGGCTACAGTGGTCCTTGCACGGTAAAGTGAAAAAATGTTCGGACCACACCTAACAATAGACCTTTATGGATGCGATGCAGCCCTGCTGATGGATCCGGGGCACATCTACAAGATACTGGACGAAATGCCCACAATGCTCCACATGCGCAAGATAACAAAGCCGCAGATACTCCCATACCCGGGCACTCCTGGCACGTTCGACAAGGGCGGTGTGTCCGCGTTCGTGATGATCGCAACCTCGCACATCAGCATACACACGTTCGCATACCAGAAGTACGCGAGCATAGACATCTTCTCCTGCAAGGCCTTCGATACCGAGAAGGCGATAAAGTACATCTCCGGAAAGTTCAAGGCAAAGAAGATAGAGACAAACCTGCTCACCCGAGGCAGGGAGTTCCCTAAGGAGATACCAAAGGCCACCGCAATAGTGGTGAACGACAGGAAGAGCCTGCCTGCATACAAGGAGAGGTAAAGACTAATTCTATATTCAAGAACCGGCTAGCGCGAGCATCGGCAAAAAGAAAGAGGTGTTAAGGTGTGGTGGGTGGGGATAAAATAAAGCACCTTAACACGCGAGAAAAAATTTGGGAGGTTAAGCTTAAATACTTTTCTCCATGGACTATCAGGACTTCGCCTGCAGTCTGCTGCATTTGCGACCTCAGTCACTCTGCGATTCTATTTTTAATATTTTGGCACCCAAATACATGATGCTCAGGGCGGCGACGTGAAAAAGAACAAAAACAACTGGGACAGAAAGTGGGATACAAGGGCAATTATCGGGCTCTGCCTGCTCCTGCTCTCTTTCTTGATGGGAGCTGTGCTGAAGAACTCCGCCCAGATCGCCAGCGGCACGCAACCCAAAGGTTTTACAGGATTCTGCGATACCTACATTACCGGCCTCTGCATTCCCACCTTCTACATTGACATACCGCTGGAATCCAACATCTGGCTTGTAATAAACTTCACCTCATTCCTCACAAGCCTGATCCTGTTTGTCGCCGGAGTGATCCTGGTCAGAGAATGACTCTCCATTGAACAAGGTTATTTATGGATGCGAAAGCCACCGAAACCCCGGCCTGGATGGCCTGCGATGAGATAGTCTCGAAATCCAGGGACGAGCTGCTCTCACAGGCGATATCTGTGATGCGCGAACAGATTGAGAAGAAGAGGATATCGCTGGAGGGGCACCTGCCGACACTCACAGAAGGGGAGGGCGAGAAGGAGAAGGACATGTTCCTTCTGCTGCAGCTGGTCAAGGAGCATGAGAACATAGAGATACAGTTCGCCTCGTACATACGCGAGGCGCAGATGAGCAAGCAAGAGCTTTCACGCGTGGACGAACTGGAGAAGTTCCTGCTCTCGCTCAGGCAGATAATGATGCTCTATAATTACAGCCGCGCGTGCGAAAGCTGGCTCATAGACGTTGAGAAAGAGCTCAGGGAAAGAAGATCCGAGATCATACTGGCAAGGACAGCGCTGCACGACCCGCAGATAAGAAGGGAGATACTCGAACACCTGCTGGCCGACAAGACGCTCATGAAGGATAATGTCTTCTCCAGTGCAGAGAGGGAGATAATGAGCAACGCACTTAAAACCATAAAAAGCAACAGCTAACGTATCTCCACGTGTTCACTGTTGCCTGCAATCCTTGCCGCAATTTCCAGCAGACGCCTGTCAGTTGCCCTCTGAGACATGAGCCCGACTCCGATAGTCAGCTTCGAACTGGCTTCGTAGAACGGAATCACTGCTTCCGGCATCCCGGAGAAGCTCCCCATGGTTGCAAGCCTCACGGTCCTGCTTCTGAAATCCTGGCGCATTTCAGGCGTAGATGTGAGAAGCGGCATGAGCTCAGGAATCACTGGCAGAATCAGGATACCGTCCTCCCCGACTATCTTCTCAAGCTTCTTTGTATATTCATGGCGTGCCCTTATGTCGGCAAGTTTCTCCGATTCCGGGGCTTCGCTCGCTGCTTTTGCGCCTTTAAACCTGGTTCTGACCTCCTCAACCAGGTATCTGGAGTTCTTTTCAACCCAGCGCTGATGGTTGGCCCATATCTCCCGTCCCTGGACTCTGGCATATAGGTCCGTGATGGATGGCGCCAGGAAATACGACAGGTCCACGCTCTCAATAGAGGCGTTTAGCTTCCTGCTTATTGCATCTCCTGCCTTCTTCACTACTTCAAAGGTGCGTCCATCCACAACATCACCCACATCTGCAGGCAATAGGAACCTCGGCGTGGCACTGTAGGGCAGCACTCCTTTTTTAAGCAGGATATCTGCCGTATCCGCAAGCGTATTGGCATTGCGAGCCAGCACCCCCACTGTATCGAGAGACTGAGCCCAGGGTATTACCCCCTTTACGTCTATCGCAGAATGCGTAGGGCGCATGCCGAAAAGCCCACAGGCCGCTGCCGGTACGCGTATCGAACCAGCTGTATCGGTCCCTATTCCTATATCTGCGATTCCGCCAGCAACAGCTGATGCGGAACCAGAAGAGGAGCCTCCTGTGAACCTGTCAGGATAACGAGGGTTTACCGGCGCTTCACCCTCCCCGATATTTCCGATAATCGAATAAGCCATCTGATCCATCTTTGTTATCCCTACGATTGTTGCGCCATTCGCCAGGAGGGTGTCGACCACTGCGGCGTTTTCGGTAGCGGGCTCATGCGTCTCTCTCCATCGCGCATTTCCGAAAGAGGCCGTGACTCCCTTGATCGCAAACAAGTCCTTTACGACCGCAGATTTTCCGCTAAGCCTGCCTTCGCCGTTTGGCCGGATCGTTCTAGAGTTCGGCACGAAACAATGTAACCTTTCTGGGTCTGCGAGCTTCATTTCACCACGGAACTTTCTTGAGATTCACCTTATGTGCAAGTATGTTCAGCCCTCTGTGAAGCACACCTGTTAGTATTACTAACACGAGCAGCCCCTGATATACTGGGAAATTCCCAAATGGCAACGCAAAAACCAGCGCCAACAGGAAGAAAAGATACTGATCCATTAGGAACATGTCGTATCCCTCCCTCTTTCCCAACCTTCTCTTTATGAAACTCCCGAGCAGATCCCCGAGCATGGTTCCTGTAGTGAGCATCACGCCTGTGAGCAACAACGACGGGAAGAACTGCGACTCGATTCCAGCGATGATGAATCCTGCTATGAAGCCAGCCAGTGTTCCCCTAACAGTCTTGTGCTTTCCAAAGATCGGCTTCTTTCCTAGCTTCCTGCCAAAATCCAGGGGAGTGCCGCCGCCGAAGATTACCGGTGCGCCGTTTGCAACCCACGCTGGCAGTATGAAGATTATCGGGTATATTATGACAGTGTAGAGCAAGCTGGACATATGGCTCCTAACTCTTTTCCACTTTGGCCTCGGCAAACCTCTTCGAACCGCCGCCGTTGTATTTCCTGCCCTTGAGTCTCTCGTTAAGGACGTCTGCGGCGTTCTTCTCTGATGCGCTGCCTGCCATGCATATGAAATAGCCCTCTCCGTTGCTCAGCAGCACAACGGCCTCGTTGTTCCTCTTGACCAGCAGGTCCGCGATCTTTATCATCATCTTCCTGTCCACATCGACCTGCTTCTCTATCAGTTCGGCGTCCTGTATGGCTTCTGCAATGCTCGTCGCGATGGACTCTCCTCCCTCCTCCACTTTCTTGTGCATCGCCCTGTTCTCATTCTGAAGCTCCTCCACTTTCTGCACAGCCAGCGCAGCGTCCACGTTCAGCATCCCCGCGATCTTGTCCAGCTGGACCCTCATCTCCTCGCTTCTTATCAACGCAGCGGGACCCGCAACGAATTCGATCCTGTCGATTCCGTCGCTTATCCTGGCCGTTCCGATTATGTTCACCATGCCTATCAGGTTCTCCCTGCCCACGGCGTGGATGCCGCCGCATGCCTCCGCGTCGATCAGCTTGCCCTCTTTGGACTGGATTACGATTATCCTCATCCTCTTGGCCGGCACTCC
>JASHTX010000011.1 GCA_030040335.1 Microcaldota archaeon | reverse complement strand
ACATAGACCTGGCAGTTCCACTCAGGTATCTCCGTGCTGCAGTGCAGAAAGTTATTGAAGGAAATGATTTTGTAACCGGTTCAAGGTATGAGGGGACTAGGATGAGGAGAACCTTCATAAGACTCATCGCGAGTGTGACATACAACGTCATGGTGAAGATAATTGCTGGATCGAAGGTCAACGATCACCAATGCGGTTTCAAGTTCTGGTCCAGAGAGTTCATCAAAGAGGAGGTAAGAAAGGCCAAAAACAACTATTGGTTTTTCGATACCGAGATGCTGTTGGATGCGCAGATGGCGAATAAAAGAGTATATTCGCTTCCGGTATTCTGGAGCGAAGGTCAGGCTTCGAAAGTGAGATTTTCGGATCCGGGCTATATGGCCGGCGCTCTCTTCGATTATATCTTGAGCAAGGGCAGGATCTAAACAGCACGGTCATGCTAGAGAAGGTGTCTTATGGTCAACCTGATGGCTTCCAGAGAGCCATACTTTGGACGCCAGCCAAGCTTGCGTAGTTTGCCCGTATCAAGTTCGTAATGCTCAACGTCGCCGATCCAGTTTTGACTATGTTCCTGTCTTGCTTTCACGCCGGTCTCATGTGAGATGATTGCGGCAATATCATTGACCGTCAAGGTGTCCTTTGATGCCACGTTGTATACCTGGCAGGTCCCTTTGGATTTACTCTCAGATATGAGGAGCGCACTTATGCAGTCATCTACATACGTGTAAGGTTTCCGCTGCCTACCATCGGAGAATATGGTTAGTGGCTTGTTTCTCTTGATCTGCTCGACAAACTTGTAAACGACACCGCGCTTGTTTCTCGGACCTATTATGTTAGCGAGCCTTAGAGATATTGTTCTGATGCCGTAGTTTGCTGCAAATGCATACATGTATGATTCGCAGGCAAGCTTGGAAGCGCCGTAGAAAGAAATTGGAAAGAGAGGGCCATACTCTTCCTTGATCGGCATTTCCTCTGCTCGTCCGTATACTGTTGATGATGATGTAAATACGACCGTTTTCACGTGATTTAGCCTTGCTGCTTCGAGCACGTTGTAGGTTCCGACAACATCGCTTCTCAGATGTAAGTTGTTGTTGAGTCCGCTGAGAGCGACATCGGGATTTGCGGCAAGATGAAAGAGCACATCGCAGCCCCTAAGCTCTTTTTTGATTGGGCCGGATTTACTTATGTCCTTTTTGATGATTTTTATTTTGTTTGAGAAGCCAGATAGGTTTCGGGCGCTCCCGGATGAGAAATCGTCTATCACTGTCACGTCATTTCCGAAGGCTAGTCTTTCAGCCAGATGAGAGCCTATGAAGCCTGCACCACCGGTTATCACCACATTCTTGCCTTTCATGTAGGTGCCCTATCCATTTTGCAATATCGAGCTTATAAAGCCTTAATGGTGCAACGGCACCTTGCCTGTTTTTAATCTTGCTTGCTGATTTACTTCCGTGAGGAAAAGCTATCTCTTTTTCGCAGCTGGGCTGCTATCTCTGCTATTCGCCTACGGTTTGTTTAACGGAGACCAGTATTTCTCGGGTTTTTACATGTCGCTCATTCTCATCCTGGTCTTTGTTTCCGCATCGTTGTTGGTTCTCGCGTACATGCTGGAAAGAGACCAGACTGATCAGGGAAAGGGCTGGGAGGTCAGTGCAGGAATTGCGCTTTCAGTTTTTTCCGCATTGATAGTGCTTCTTGAAGCAAACTTTGCGGTTTTCAGCGAACCAATTTCATCTGCAGCACTCAAGATTGTTTTTGGCCTTGTATTTCTTGCAGCGGCAACCACAATCATAGCCTACCTGATCTCTATCGCTTCAACAAAGAAAAAGGGCATTCCGTCTTACCTGATAATTCTTTTCTGTGTTGTTGTCGCTTCTGCGATAATCGGAATCATAGAATTCCAGATTGTCTCCGTTACAGGACAGCAGGTAGGCACCGATGAGATGGCATTCGACTATTTTGCGGCAAGCCTGCTGCTTCATGGAATAAACCCATACGCAGCAAACTTCAGTTTTGCGGTATCAGCCAGCGGGGTATGGCCTACACAGTACCTGAACGGGACATGCGAGTGCAGGTACATATATCCGCCTCTTGCCTTTGTCTCGCTGGCACCATTTGCGCTTGCCATAACTACCTATCAGAACTTCCTACCGGTAGACCTTGCAGCTACAGCAGCAATACTGCTGGCAGTTTTCGTGTTTTTATTCAGGAATAGGAAAAACGACATCACGCTGATGCTTCCTGTCTTTGTGATAGCCTTGTCCGCCTTCTTTCTGGCTCCCTGGGGATTCGTGAAGTATCTGGCAATGGCGGTTGCATTGCTTGCTTACGTGCTAAGAAAAAGAGCCTTTGCATACCCTGTTTTGATGGGCATTGCTGCGTCGCTACACGAGATCGCCTGGGTTGTCGTACCATTCTTCCTGTTGTCCACGGCGATGGAAGATGGGGTCAAAAGGGCGCTTGAGGTGGCACTGGTGACACTTGTTGTTTTCCTGGCCACAGTCTCGGTATTCTTTATCGCTTCGCCAAGTGCGATGCTCACAGACCTGCATTCTGTTACAAATATGGGAGTCGGGGTGACGCTGATGCAGTTCCTCATCTCCTTCTACCCACTCTCCTATGACTCCATTTCCCTGTTTCCGTTCATTGTTTACGCGCTGATGGTGATAGCATATGCCTCAAATAGCAGATACAGGGCTGTGATGTGCGTAGCAGCAACGGTAATGTTCTTCTTCTGGATCTACAGCGACGCCTCGTACACTATAGCGTTCATGCCGCTTCTGATCTATATCATTGCAGAAAAGGAAGACGGGATTCCAGCAGGAAAGGAGATTCTGCCGCGCACACGAATTCCGTATCTGCCTATTCTTGCTGCGCTTGTGGCGATACTTCTCATAGCGGCAATAATCCAGGGCCATGAAGCCTACGCTGGCACGCCGTCCCAGGTGATTTTCAAGCAGATCAACACCGTAACCGAGAACCAATCAGACGGAACCAAGACGCTTGTAGACCTGGACCTACTTTTTAAGACCGCCTCGCCGAACGAAACAACAGCTGCGGTAAGGATCATATCGATAAGGCCCACTTCGGTCAAGACGCTGTTCGTTAAAGACCTTAATGGCGGAAGCGAGAATTACAGTCTTGTTAAAGTGCCAATGGAGCTGGGAAACATAACGAACTCAACGAGGTTGAAGATGTTCATTTCCGTAGATCATTACGGCACCTCGCTGGAAGATGTCAATTCAATCGTCTGATGGCTGCTGCAGAATTCAAGCCCTGCGTATTGCGACCACTTTTATTGTGAAGACCAGCGTATTGCCAGCAAGCGGAGGGTTGAAATTTAATGTGGCGGTAGTTGCGTTAACGGCCGTGACAACTCCTTCTATCTCCTGGCCGTTAGAGTTCTGCGTTACGATCATCCCCACAGTAGGCGTTTGGTTGCCTAGTTCGCTCCTCGGCACCGTCACTATCAGAGCAGGGTTTATTTCCCCATAGGCTTCTGCGGGAGAAAGCGTCACGTTCTTTGTCTCATTGATCTTCATTCCGATAACTGCCTGGTCAAACCCGGTTATAACGTTGCCGGCTCCCACAGTGAAATTGAGCGGCTCTCCGCCGATATTGGTGCCGAAGACCGTGCCGTTGGTGAAAGCTCCGGTGTAATATACTGAGATCGTGTCATTTAAGGCCACAACCTGCGGACTTGAGTAGACAAGGTATACGATTATTAGTGCCAGCACGACCACTATGGCGACTATGAGTGGTTTGTATGGTATGTTGGTGGTTTGCATAGTGTTTTCATCTCTTCAAGATTATTTGGATACCCAGCCGAAGAATTTGCCGAAGAAGCTGGGCTTGGTATCTCTTTCGAATTCCATCTTACGGTCCTCGTCAGATTCGCCGACCTTAAGCGCGTAGTCTCTTGCCAGCTCCTCCACGGCAACTGAGAAATCAGAGCTTCTGTCTATCACGTATGCTGGCTTGTGCTTCCTCACGCTCTCCGCTATTATCTTGTCTTCGGGTATGGCTATGAAGGCCACATCCCCGTATATCTTTTCAACCTCATCCTTTTCGAGGTCGAACTTGCTGTAGCCCATCCTGTTTATTATGAGCTTGTGAGATATCTTGTGTTTATCGCAGTATTTGGCCATCTTCGCGCTGCCAGAGGACGCCACTGAGTCGGGGGTCGTAAGTATAGCAACATCGTTGAAATACCTGGATATCTCGCTCGGGAAAAGACCGGGCGGGCTGTCTATTATGATGAAGTCAAAATCTGCATGCGACAGCTTGCTGTAGAATTTCTCGATAATCTCAGGCTTCTGCATCAGCCTCTCCTCTGCAGGCGTCCCGGGTATAAGGTAGAGGTCGACTGGCTCGTATGCGAAGAGCACCTCGTCTATCTCGACCTTGCCTCCAAGCACATCCAGGTAGCCCTTGCTGTCAGCCTTGACACCCAGCTGTTCGCTCATGCTGGCTGATTCGATATCTGTGTCTACGAGCAGAACCTTGTACTTCCTCATGACCAGTGCGCATGCAAGGTTTAGCGAGACTGTGGTCTTTCCCACCCCTCCCTTCTGGGAGGCGAAAAGTATCAGATAGGGTTTGCCTGCCATGCCCTTACTCCGCTTCGCTCCTTAAAGGATACTCATGGCTCGTAAGAATTTAAATAGGTTGGTAAATCGTGTGGCTGGAGTCTTAATGTCAATCTTTAAATACGGGGAACCTACAAGCTAACCAGAGGCAATATTGTGGAATGGGAACAGCACTCGGTATTCTTAGTACAGAGCCAGCCCAGAACTCTGCCTCTGAAGTAAAGGGTTTGCTAAATGTCACAGAACGAGACTTTCGACGCTCCTCCAGACAAATCGCTGCGCGATCCATACTTCCATCCGACCAAGGGAGGGTTGATAGAAGAAAAGGCGAGGCTGAAGCGGTATGTAAAGGTTAGAAAGATACTCAAGGACGAACTTGACGTACTCCTGAAGAAGATGCAGGAACTTGCGGGCAAGGCGGACGAGGCGAGCGAGAGATACAGGCCTCAGCTCGAGAAGGGATGGCAAGCTGTACTCAACGCGGGCATGGATGTGGGGCCGATAAGACTTGAAGGTACGGCAGCGACTATGCAACCGTGGATTGGAGTGAACCTGGAGACCACGAAGGTGGGGCCAGCCGAAATCATTTCTTTTAAACTCATCAACCAAGCGTTTGCGATTCCGCCTGGAAGAGGAGCCCAGAAGACAGAAGAGGTGCAAAAGCAGGTAGAAGGTGTTATTGAGCAAGCAAAACCACTTCTGAAGTTTAATCTGATGCAGTATGGGTTCGCAGACACTAGCTCCAGGGTCGACAGGGCGAGCAGGGAGATGGGGGCGGCACTGCCTGGAATCTTTGATGCGGCAGGTTACGTGAACTCGATGCTTGTGCTTGTGCAGGTGTACAAAAGGATCAAGAGGTCCCATGATGCCCTAGAGGAGGTTCTGATACCCAGAACCAGGGGCAACATCGAGTATGCTAATGATGAACTTGGGTCAAAAGAGCAGGACGAGCACGTGAGATTGAAACTTGTCAAAAGATTCAAGGAGAGACGATCAGCCGAAGTTGGCAGAGAAATACCGGTTTCCAAGCAGCAGGCAACGATCCAGACAGACCTTGCTAAACCAAGGCAAATGAGTAAAACCGTAATTGGATAGCGAAAAGACAGCTGGAGACGACTCTTAGGTAATTATTTAAGATTTTGTTGTGAAACTCTATCTGGTTTGATGGACAAGAAGAAGATCGCCATATGGTTTACACTTGGCGGAGGCATCATAATGCTGGCCTTGGGTTTGCTCGACATCTTGGTTGCAGTCACGCCGGGCTCTCCAATTACATCACCGCAAAATGCCTCGGCTGCTTCTGCGCAGATCAGTTCTTCGCTGCTTAACACAACGAAGAGCCTTCATACCACGCTATCAACCTTGGTGCTGGTTGGGGGTGCGGCTGGCGTGATATTCGGTGCGATTGTCATTTTTTTGGGCTTCAAGATGAAGGACGCGAACCTGCAGATGTTCAACAAGCTCTCAATAGGGGTAGTGATTGTCAGCATACTCGGCTTCCTGCTTGCAGGCATAGGAGGCCTGGTGAGCCTGGTGGGAGGCATCGTTGGTTTCCTCTACAAAGGATAAGCTCGGTTTATAATACTTTAACTCTGAATAGAGCGAGAGGGATATAATGGCAAAGAATCCAACGTTGGGGCAAAGGGCCCTGATGGAAGCGATAGGCGTATTTCTGTTCGTATTCGTGGGCGCAGGCTCTGTTATAGCCGCGCACGCGATTTCGCCGACTTCAGTATCGCTCGTCATAATAGCCCTTGGAAACGGACTTGGACTTGCGCTCGGCATCTCCGTAGCGCTCAACACTTCGGGCGGGCACCTCAATCCTTCGGTCACTATTGCTGCCTGGGTTACTAAGATGATAAGCGGCAGAGATGCAATCGTTTACATCATAGCACAGGTTGTCGGCGCCATTATTGCAGGCCTGTTTGTTGTTGCGCTCTACCCTCCAGCCCTTGGTGCAGTTGCCAACTACGGCACGCCCACCCTTGGCGCAAACACTAGCGTCTTCCAGGGAATAGTGTTCGAGGCGGTGATGACCTTCTTCCTCGTTTTCGTGATCTTCGGAACCATTGTTGACAAGAGGGCTCCGAAACTGGGCGGCTTGCTTGCCGGCCTTACCGTAGTTGCCGATGTCGCAGCTGGGGGTCCATTCACCGGAGCTGCGATGAACCCTGCAAGGGCAATAGGTCCTGCGCTGGCTTCCGGGTTCCTTGCAAACTGGTATGTCTACTGGATTGGGCCCATAATAGGGGCCATACTCGCTGCGTGGATATACAAGTACATAGCGCTCAGGCACTGAGTCCTGATATCCTTTCACAGCAGTTCGAGTGCAGATTCGAGTTCATCGAGCTGTTTAAGCAGTTTCGAAACCCTTGGTCCTATCAATGCCCTCTCACGCTCTGATACCTTTCCATAAGCTTTCAACTTATCTGGTGTCATCTCCTCTAACACAACCCACATCTCGCTGAGAGCGGCCAGTATACTACTCCTGGAATTGTACTCAGAGACTTCGAGATTGAAATCATTCTGCATCATTCCAACCTCGTTCAGCATCATACCCACCAGGCGCAGGATCTTACGTTTTGCAGAGGCGTCAACGTCATCTAATTCCACATACATGATAGTGCCTTGCCTACCTGTTGGATTCTCGATCGTTCTCTTTATTTCTCGAAGCCGCTTCTCGGCAACCAGCAGGCTGCTTCTCAAGGATTCCCTGTGGCTTTCACTTATTGCCTGCATCGCGCTCACCTTACTAGTAGAAGCTATCAGCCGTTAAGGCGGTTTGAGGTGAGCTTCATCGCCCGATGGGATTGGCAGGTAAAAGTTTTATAGTTTCCAGTATCAGCGCACAGGCGTTGACCTGAAGCGCATCGCCCGAAGCAGGGATTGGACCTGCGACCTACTGGTTAACAGCCAGTCGCTCTACCACTGAGCTATTCGGGCACGGAGATTAGTTTGTTCTCAAGTAATAATAAGACTTTGCGTCCTGGTTAGCTGAAAACAAGGCGATAAAGATAATTTATCAGCTGCATGAACGCGTATACGGGCTCGTAGATCACAGGAGAGAGTATCACGCCCTGTCCTGTAGCGCTGTAGTCGTTCAGCAGGCTTGACTGCACAGTAAGCACCATTGGATATGTGCGGTGTACAAGAGGGCTTGTTGCTGAGTCTATGGTGAAGTTGAACTTGTAGACTCCAGGTTCATTCACGAAAACAGGGTAGAGGTAGGTATTGGTAGTTGAGTGGGCTGCTATGACCGATATGGGCAGATCCCAGGCAGGTAGACCGGATGCGTTTATCACAAACGGATCGTCTGAGGCACCAGTGTTGTTTATCGTCACTCTTATGTTTGTTGGCTGCCCCACTCCAGCAACAAGCTGCGTGGAGCTGACGCTTGAGTTCAGGACATTGGGAGTGACGTTCATGTAAGCGTTGAACGTTAGGTTATCGACTTTGCCGTAGTAGTTAACCGCCTCGATGACCATCGGGTAGGTTCCGTTTGCAGCTTCGGCAATAACAGTTATCTTCATTTTCATCGGATTTGCGTAAGAAGGCGATGGTTGCGAGGTCCAGCCTGGCGGCAGTTGAATGGCTTTCAGCGTGTCCCAGCCATCAGTGAGAATAACGCCTGAATCGTTGGTCGTGGTTGACGATGCAACAATAGAGAAGCTCTGGCCGGGAGCTACCTTGCCAAGCGAGATGCTGCCATTCTGATACAATTGCGTAGAGATGGGATCCTGGATTGTCAGGTAGGTGGCTCCAGATATTAAGAGGAATGAAGTGAGGCACAGTGAGAAGACTAGATACCTGTACAGGAACCGCATCGCCATCAGTAAAACATATGTATTAAGGTTAAAATCCTTTTGTTTTCCTTACCTGTCAAGCTTGATTATCTTTTGAATCCCTTTTCTGAGATCTGCCTGCGTTCCGGTATTGGCTATGACGTAATCCGCGGCATTCATCACGCCGATTATTCCGACCTTTTCCTCCCGCTTATCTCTTGCGATGAATTCCTGCATTGTTTTCGGCACTCCATGTCGCCCCCTCTCCTTCACGCGCCTGAAGCGCAGCCTCTGTGGGGCGACTAGGGCTATGAGCAGCACCCTGCCGACGCGGCTCTTGATATACTCGAGCTCTGCGATGCTCCTTATCCCGATTATCGCTACTTTGCTCTCTTTGTTTATTTTTATCCGCTTAAGCAAGGACTTTATCATCACCAACTTTCCATATTTTTTGCGCATTGAGACTGTAAATTGTTTGTCGGTTTCGAACGTTATAGGTATGCCAGCCTCGCGCATCATCTCCCTGACCACATCGCCGATATCATATGTTTTGAATCTCATCTTTTTCAGGACGTCTCCAGCCATCCCTTTTCCGGCTCCTGTCATACCAGTTATGCCCACTATCATGCTCAGCGCACCTTGCTCCCTTGCTCCATGTCCCTGTCTGGCACAAGGACGGCCAACGTGCCATTGCTGCTTTCCGCTGCGAGTATCATGCCGTTCGATTCCACTCCAGCGACGGACTTGGGATCCAGATTGACGACGCAGGCTATGCTCTTGCCCTTGAGCTGCTCTTTCTCATACCTGTCCCTAATCCCCGCCACTATGGTTCTCTCCCCTATCTCGCTGCCGAAGTCAACTTTCAGTATGTACATCGGATTCCTTGCTCGTTCATGGTCATTTATCTCCACTATCTTGCCGATTCGTATGTCTATGCTTTTAAACTCCTCTATGCTAACCATGTAATCAAGCAAAATTGTTTCATAAGATTTATAAACCAGTTGCTGAAAAGTTATAGCTTTAACCGTGGAATGAAAGCGTAGTAAGGTATATAACCATGTACTGCGATATAAGGGCATGGATTCCATAAGGACGTACAGGTTCAGAATCTACCCTGATACAAAGAGGCAGAAGGAGATAGACGAGCAGATAGAACTTGCGAGGTTGCTCTACAACAAACTTCTCGAAAAGGCGAAGAATGAGTACCAAAAAACAAAAGATTTTGAGGTAAAGAAAGCAACTTTCAACCGCCTCCTGAAAGAGGCGCTCGCGGAGAACAAGGACTTCAGCAGGATCTACTCGCAGACGAGGCAGAACATCTTCGTCAGGCTCCAAAGGGCATATCAGAATTTCTTCAGGAGAGTCAAGGAAAGAAAAGGGGGAAAGAAGGTCAGGGTCGGCTTCCCACGATTCAAGGCAAAGGGGAGATACAATTCAGTAACCTATCCGCAATTCGGCTTCGAAATAGAAAGGATAAGAAGGAACTGCAGGAAAGTCAACATCTTGCATGTCTCAAAAATCGGAAGCATGCAAGTAGAATTACACAGAAAGATACGAGGCATCATCAAAACCCTTACAATAAAGAAGGAAGCAGGGAGATACTACGCAACATTCTCGATTATAAATGAGATGGAAACACAGAATGTTGAGAATACGTTCCCTGTAGGCATCGACATGGGTCTGGAGACGTTCGCAGCTCTCTCTGACGGAAGGAAGATACAGAAACCTAACTTTGCAAGAAGAGCTGAGAAGAGGCTGTCGCACTGGCAAAACGTAATCGCAAGAAGGCAGAAGGGTTCGGAGCGGAGGCAAAAGGCAAAACTCAGATTTGAAAGGGAATGGCAGCACGTCAACAATGAATCCAACGACTTCATACAAAAGACAACGACCGAACTAGTGGAGTCAGGGTATACCTCCTTCGCATTCGAGGACCTGCGGATACAAGACATGCTGAAGAATCACAGGTTTGCGAGGTCCATAGGCAATGCAGTCTGGGGCAGGTTCATGCAGGTGCTCTCATACAAAGCGGAAGAGGCTGGTATGAGAGTTGTGAAGGTGGACCCAAGAGGCACCTCGCAGACATGCAGTGAATGCGGCTTTCTGAACTCGCTTAACCTGTCCGAGAGGGTATTCGCATGCTGGAAATGCGGATACCACAATGACAGGGATGTAAACGCCGCTAGGAACATACTCAACAGAGCTACTGCGGGACACGCAGGAAGTCACGCTCGTGGAGACCTGACCTCTACGGTACAACAGGTATCGCAAGCCGAGTCGCTGAAGCGAGAACATACTCTAGAAATATCTGGAGGAAGCTCACGTCTTTAGGCGTGGGAGGATGTCACTAGGTTTCAGCATGCGCGCCTTTATCGCATTGGAGGTTCCGGAAACAATAAGGCAGCGGGCTGAGGAGCTGGAGAAGGATTTTGGGATCGAAGGCCTCACTCTTGTCAAGAAAGATGCGATGCATGTGACTCTGCAATTTCTCGGAGACATAGACGCTGCACAGGCGGAGAAGGTTGTCGAGTCTATGAAAAAGGTGAAGTTTGCGCCTTTCAAGGTCGGTTTTTCAGGATTATCATATTTCACTCCCCGCCTGATCAAGGTTATATTTGTGGAAATCTCCCAGGGTGAGAAGGAGTTGCGTGAGCTGTACGGGAAAATCGGCAAAGAACTGAAATCAAGCGGCATCACATTCGAGATTGAAAAGGACTACAAGCCTCATCTCACGATCGCGAGGGTCAAGCACGTCAAGGAGATGCGGCTACTAAGGGATGCGCTTGAGAAGAACTCTCATCTGGAGCTGGGTACTTTTGAAGCGCGTTCTGTTGCATTGAAGGAAAGCACACTAACCCCTTCAGGCCCAGTCTACAGGAGCCTATACGAACTTAATCTGTGACTTCCTGGCGTTGAACTCGTCGATTGAGGCGGAGTTCACAAGCTCGCCAGGCCTGTATATCCTGTTGAGGAGCAGCAGGTTGAAGCTCATGCCGAGTTTTGTGTCAAAGGCCAGATGCCGGGTTTCATTCCCGAACAGGTCAAGCTCCATCAGGTTTGATTTGAATTCGTTGTGGAAAAACTCGAGGGAGTTAAGCAGCTCGACATCGTTGTCCTGCAGGCCTATTGCACGCAATTCCAGGTTGGGCCTTCTCACGCTTCTTATCTTGCTGGTTATCTTGTCTACGTCCTTCTTGCCCAGAGGCATGGAGAACCTGAGAAGAAGAGAGTGCGTAGTGTTCACGTCGTAAACAGAGACAAGGAGGTCGTGCGTCATGTCATTAACCAGCACGTACCGCTCGGCTTCGGAATATTTCTTTTCAATACTGTGATTCATTTCGAGTGTTGTGCCGTGGCTTTGAACCGTGGAAAGGGAGAGGTGTATTCTGTCTCTGGAAGTGAGGTAAAGCCTCTTTGAATTATATCCCTGCTTCTGCCTCTCGGCCTCGTATACGCTCCAGAAGTCCATCCACTACACTCGCAACGGTATGTTTAAATACTCTAATAAAGATATAAATAGGGCTTTTGCCTAATTTTTAAGCGGTTTTGATGAAGGTCAGCATTATCGAGAACTCACCAAAGGTCATGCGAGTGGACATAAGCGGAATCAGCTACGGCATGGCTAACGCGATAAGGAGAGCGGCGATAGGGGGCGTCGGATGCTTCGCTGTAGACAGCGTTACAATGTACGAGAATACTAGTGCGATGTTCGACGAGTACATTTCGCACAGGGTAGGCCTGGTACCCATCCTTACGCCCAAGGATTATGATGAGAAGGACGAGATTGTCTTCTCGCTGGAGGCAGAGGGGCCTGCCACTGTATACTCAAAGGAGATGAAGAGCAGCGACAAGGGCGTGAAGGTGGCGAACGACAACATACCCATAATAAAGCTTGCCGAAGGGCAGAGAATACGCCTTGACGGGAAGGCGGTTATGAGCTTCGGAAGCAAGAGCTCCAAGTTCCAGCCAGGCATAGTCACGTACAAGGCGAAGGAAGGCAAGGACTTTGAGTTCTACATAGAGTCCTTCGGACAGATGCCCGCTCACGAGATAATGAGAAGGGCATTGGATATAATAAACTCTGGGCTCAAAGAGGTACACAAAGAGCTAAAGAAATGACGCGGGGGTGGCAGAGCCTGGCCAAATGCGCAAGCTTGAGGTGCTTGTGGTCTAGTACCTGCGCGAGTTCGAATCTCGTCCCCCGCAAATCGGGTAA
>JASHTX010000002.1 GCA_030040335.1 Microcaldota archaeon | reverse complement strand
CCTTAATTCAACTATGCCCATGAGGTCATCCGGCAGTTTCAGGAATTCCAGCGTGCTTAACAACACGTGAGCATGAGGCCCTATTACAAACTTGTCCTTGTGCTTGTCGATAACGTACAATTCCTTCACATCGCTGGTGTTCGAAGGGTCCAGCACAAAATCCTTGCCGAACTTCGGGTTCAGGATGCCTATCTCATCATCGAGCCTCAGGTCGAGGCCGTTTTCCTTGAGCGTCGACGGGTCAAAAGGGTCCACGATCAAGCGCTTGTCCTTTATCAGCCCGTCTAGGTCGAAATCTGATAGTATCACATAAGCCCCCTTAATCGAGCTAAATTGGAAGCCAAGCTACTTATTGTTTTGCATGCTCTAACATCTGCGGGCGGATAACACGATAAAAGTGATCATGTTCGACATCGGAGGCGTAACTGTAAAGGCAATCCTGAGGCCGCTTTCTGAGAAGATCGCAGCTTCTTATGGCGTGCCTTTGGAAACAGCAAGATCCGCCATTTATGGTTACTTCCCCGCTTTCACTTTGGGAGAGACTAGCGAAGATGAATACGGCAGACTGGTTTCAAGAGGAATAGGGAAGAAATACATGCCAAGGAAATTCAAGAAAGCGGTCAGGTCAATCATGATCCTCGACAAAAAAGTCGTAAAGATAATAAAACAGCTGAAAGGCAGCTACAAAATAGCAGCGCTCTCTAACATGCCCAGGGAATGGATGGCGCATTACAATGAAAGATTCGGTTTTGACAAATTGTTCGATTTCACCCTGACTTCTTACGAACTGAAACTTGCCAAGCCATACGCCAGCCCCAGTGATGATCCTACAAAAATGTACCGCGTCGCGTTGAAAGCGATCGGCCTTAAACCGAGCGAATGTGTCTTCATAGATGACCATGAAGAAAACCTGGTGCCTGCCAAAAAACTTGGGATAAAAACGATTCTGTTCAGGAGCGCTGCACAGCTTCGAGACCAGCTCAAAGACATGGGAATATTTTCCTGAATGTCATCTGGAACCGAGCCATTGCAAAGGTTTTATATATCTTGACAGCGCGGGTATATGCGGGTGTGGTGGATGAGGATATCCAAAGATGTAGAGCAGCATGTGCGCAAGCATATGCAATACCCTACAACAAAAGAGAAGATACTGGCTCAGTGCGACAACATGGTTGAGATCGCATCGAGCAACAAGGAGCTTGTCGAAAGGCTGCCTGAGAAAACATACAGGAATGCAGACGAAGTTATCAAGGCGATAGCCACCGATACTGCATAGAAATCATGGAAGGACAGGAGTTCTTCTGTGGAGCGCTGGCTGGCTTTTGCGACGCGCCTAGGCCGGCCAGCTCCTACAGGATAAAAGCCTTTGCTGAGCAATAGACCTATGAAAAGAGAGAGGGTAGTTAGTGAAGCCTCGCGAGAGCTGCGGTCAAGCGGCTATGCGACCGTACTCGCCAGCAACATGCACACCTGTGCAGATGTCTTCGCACAGAGGAAGGGCCAGAAGTTCGTGATAAAGATAGTCTATAACATAGACTCTGTCACAAAAAAAGAAGCCAGTGCCCTTTCAAAGCTTTCCCAATTTCTTGATTCGGAACCCTTGATAGTGGGGTCAATCTCCAAGGCAGGGATACTTAAGAGCGGTGTGAGCTACCAGAGGTTCTCGATAAGGTGCATCTCCCCGACCACCCTTGCGCATCTCGACTCTGAAGAAACCAATCTTGTCGCTTCAAAATCTGTCGGAATAAAGGTAATGATAAACGGTACAAGGCTCAGGAACCTCAGGAAAGTGAGCAATATGGGGATAGCGGATCTGGCAGAAACGGCCCACGTATCCAAGTCTACGATCTACAAGCACGAGAAGTCGGGCGGCTATGCGGCGATAAGCACCGCAGTCAGAATAGAAAACGTACTCAGCGAACCCATAAGACTCGAATCAGTCCCTGAGAGCAGGAAGATAAAGCTGCATGCCAATGAGCTTGCAAAGACCGGCATGATTTCCATTCATGCTGAAAGGGCTCCTTTCGACATAGTGGCAAAGAACAAAAATTACTATGAGATAAGCCTTGACGCAAACATAAGAACGCTGATCAAGAGGGCGTTCCTTTACACTTCCATAAGGGAAACATTCGAAGGCAATTACCCTTTCTTCATCAGCGAGAAGAAAAGCGGCAAGATAAAGGGCGTGCCGCTGATAAGGAAAAAAGACCTGATGAATGCGGATTCAGAAGACAGGCTTCTCGAGCTTGTCTACTGATCAGATTATCAGAAGCACTATGTTGCCGAACAGCAGCGAGACTATTATGCCTATCAGTATGAAGGCAGCCAGAGGGGCCGCATTCTTGTAAACAGGAAGCTTCTTGCGCACCCGCTTCAGATTTCCGATCATTTCCCCTGTGACCAGCCTGCCAAACTTGCGATACCTTGATGTGAAGTACGCTCTCTCCTTTTCGCTCATCATGCTGATGGCTATTATGTCGCCTTGCTCAAGCGCATTAGGGTAGACGTGCCTCGCCATCCTGGCAGTTATCTCGTCTTCGAATGCGATCGTAAAGGTTGATGGGACTACCAGAAAGAGCATGAGGGCTACCTGCGTCAGTGTGAAACCAAAGACGGAGTAAACTATTACGAAGAAGAGAAGGAAGAGGATGAGCAGCATGAGCCCGTACGCGACGTGTTTCGAGTCTACAGACACCTTCTTCTTCTCGCCCCTAACAAAAAGGAGGTAATATATCGGAACGATCCAGGTTGCAGCAAAGCCAGTGCCTATCAGCACCGATATTATGAACGGCAACCCCAGCTGGTTCACCAATCCGAATATCGGATCCGGTTGCAGTGGGAGCATCAGACTTATGGCTGCGAGCTCGAAATAGTCGCCCGCGCCCCACAGGCCTCCCCTGTAGAGCGCATAGCCCACAATGCCTATCAATAGCGCAAGAGAGAAGCTCAAGATCAACATGTTTTGGTAGTAGACAAGGGTGATAACAACCCCCACGACCACGCTTGCGTAGGCAAAGACATCAGGTACGTTCCTTTTGTTGAAAAGGTCGAAGTAGGAGTAAAGAAGGGCAATGACAACCAGTGCCAGAAAAGGCACAGAGAATTGATACATTTCAACACTGTTTAGTACAAAAGATTTAAATATCATATTCAATGATATTAAAATAACAGTGTTATATGGACGGAAGTATTGGACGTAGGATGTGGCTGTACTTGTTCTCGATCATAGCCACAGGCATGCCTATATTTTCAGCCTATAACGCAAAGCCCGTTGCATAGGGGCTCAAACTTCTTCCTTCTTGGTGCTCTTGTGCAATTGGGTAGAACTATTTATAGCGATGCTCTTGAAGTTCGTTTCAGCCAGAAGGAGGTGTACCTCCTGGCAGAGATCGGGCTCGACGAAATCTCCACTGCTACTAGCTTCGTAGAATATGTCTGCAACAAATACGCTATATCTCGCAGCGGAGCCTGGTACTGCTTAAAGAAGCTTAAGAAAGAGGGTGTGGTGGAATTCACAGAAAAGGGAGAGGAGTACAGGCCTCTCAGGATGACCGGCAAGGGACTGGAGGCCTTCAGGCACTTCATCTACGGGATGAAGGACCGTACTTCCTTGCCTATGGTGAGGATAAGAGCGATGCTATGAGGGGTGGGATCCATGTGGAAGTTGGTGAAGGATAAGAGGAGCGGAGTTGAGAGGAAGGAGAAGGTCATGAATTACCTGAAATACAGCCTGATACCGTCTTTGGCGAGTTCTAATATGCCGGATCTTGCCGCAAGCCTTGAGGAAGCAGTCATCAGGCGAGGGCCAGGCCACATAGCAGAGCTGCCCCTGGATCAAAGGGAGAGGCTCAAGGACGTACTTACCTTCGAATTCGGCAAGCTGCACTTCAAGTTGCTGAATGGTGATATTGATGAAGAGGCTTACAACGAAAGGAAAGAGCCGCTGGTGACATTACTGACATGGCTGCCCGATACGGAGCCGCGTTCTTCAGAAAGCAGGGAACTCAGAAGCAGCGCCAGCAGGTTCCTGGAAAGTGCAAGCCAAAGCATCAGGTAAGAGATCAAGAAAACCGCAAAACGTATAAACTTTTTTCACGCAAATG
>JASHTX010000010.1 GCA_030040335.1 Microcaldota archaeon | reverse complement strand
TCCTCGACGCGGAGGATCTCCTCCAGGCTCATGACCGTGGTCGCCTTGAGCATACCGCGGGTCGAGAGGCCCGTGTTGAGCAGCCCGAAGGCGAGGGCGTGCTGCTCGGGCGTCATGTCCTTGATCGGCAGACCCTTCCGCTCCCGCGGAATCCAGTGCCAGTTGAATCGCTCAGGGCTGTCGAAGGAGAACGTCGTTTGGCCTTTCTGCTTGTCGTCAAGTGCCGCGACGAAGCGCCGAGCCGCGTCGGCCATCATCGAGGCGGTTTCGTCGGCCCGGGCAATCGCGAACCAAGAGAACGGGCTCGGGACGGTCAGGGCCAAAATCATCAAAACCCGTCGCATTGGGCATCTCCGTGGGTGTCGAAATTCGCAGCTCGATAAAACTGAGTGGTCCCCAAACAGAAGCGAAACGCCGAAGTTCAGACCGTCAAGGACTCGAGTGATTGGTTCCATCGCCGCGCTTCGCGTGCTCTCCATGCTCCCTCGTGGTAAGCGCAACCGGCAATAAGCGGAACGGCGAGCGTGGCTTCGGCGAACACCATCTGCTCGTAGGTCGTATCCACCTTGCCCCAGCTCGAGGCCTCTTTGAGGGTGCTCCCGGAAAGCGCACCGTCGCGGACGTCGGCGACCGTGACCTGGATCGCGTACTTGTGCATCGGGGCGTCGAACCCGATCACCTCGGCCGCAACCACGATGTCCTGGGCGAAGTTCTTCGGGACGCCGCCGCCGATCATGAACAAGCCTGACTGCTTCGCAGCCATCTTCAACTTTGTTAGCTCAAGGAAATCTTTTGCAGAATCGATCGAAACATGCTTCTTAGGGTTTGCATACTGGTGCTTTATCAGGCCGAAGCCAGCACTGGAGTCTGAGAACGCAGGGACGAAAATAGGTACGCCTTTCTTGTATGCTGCAAGAACGACAGAATCGGACTTCTTTGTGTGGGTGGTCAGGTATTTGCCCATCTCAATAATGAACTCCCTTGAAGAGTAAGGCCTTGGCTTGAGTCTGTCAGCTATCAGCCCAACGGTATCATCACATACCCTGAGTTCGTCCTCGTCTATGTAGGTATCGTAGATCCTATCAATGTGATTTTGCCTAAGATGCTCGTCATCGGAGGCCGGTGTGCCTATATAGTGGTAGAATCCCAGCGCCTCGAAGAAATCCTGGTCGACTATTACCGCTCCGGTGGATACTATTGCATCCACCATGTTGTTCTGTATCATCTCGTAGACAAGCGTTTTCAGGCCCGCACTGAATATGGAGCCTGCGAGGCAGAGTATTACTGAACAGTTCCTGTCGCGGAGCATCATGTCGTAGATTCTCGCTGCGTTCCAGAGGTTCCTTGATTGGAACGCCATTGAGGAGAAGGAATCCATCATGTCAGAGATCTTCGTTGTCTTTATGCCGATGTGCTTTAACCTCCGGCTAAGATATTGGTTCTTTTTCATATCACCACTGCATTTTTAGTATGCGCGACCCCCAGATCAGAATTGGTCATATTCGGAAACATAAACTTATAAATCTGAAGAGAAGATGCTACTTTGCTTATTGGCACTACAGCGAAGTGTAGAAGGATATACTTTTAATGTTAAGGAGAGATAACCAAATGGTGCGAGCGTAGTCTAGCCTGGTAGGACGTAGCCTTGCCAAGGCTATAACCCGGGTTCAAATCCCGGCGCTCGCATCCCCAGAGACAGCGGCCTTTTGGGAATTCGCCCAGTGGGTGCCAAGATGACATCAGATCAGCCTGCAACGTTCTTTGACATTTCTAAAGTCAACATATTTAAATACCGACAAGAAACTCTAAAAAATGAACAAAGCAGAGATTGGTAGGAAGATAAAGACCCAGATAACCCAGAACCCAATAGATTTCATTATCCTTAGTGCCCTGAGAGGCAAAGAACCCATGCGAGTAGCCCAGCTTGCTAGAGAGACAAACTACTGCAGTACATACATGACAAGGCGACTCGACCCACTCCAAAAGGAAGGACTAGTTAGGATAGAGGCAGATGCGGCAAATCTGAATGCAAAGCTTGTATCGCTGGCTTTCCCGGAGAGTTACCTAGATGAATTTGAAGAGCAAGGAAATGAGATCATGGCCAACATCCATCCTGATATTCATATGATGACTAGAAGGTAAGTTATAATATCGAAGCGGCGCTTGCACTTTCACTTTTCCCAACCATATGTTATCTATACTTTTAGGGTTAAGTTTAAATCAGCGAGCAAGCAGTCATAGTAATGAATTTTAATTGGAAATCGGGCGCTAGGCGCTCTAACACTGCTTTGGCGAAAAGGCAGATCGCATGCTGGTGAAGGATCGTTTGTATGGCAATTTTGAGATACGGGAGAACGTTCTGATTGACCTGTTGAAGTCCCAACCGATCTTGAGGCTGAAAGGTGCTTCACAGCAGGGTTTTCCTGCAGGCGAGACAAAGACAGATTTTCCACTGTACACAAGGTATGAGCATAGCGTGGGGGTAATGCTGCTGCTTAGGAAGCTGGGTGCTAGCCTGGAGGAACAGGTGGCCGGCTTGCTGCACGACGCATCCCATACAGCTTTTTCTCATGTGATGGACTGGGTGGTGGGAGATCCTGAGGAGCAGGAGTACCAGGATAGCATGCTTGCGGATTATATAAAAAAGTCTACCCTGGCAGGCATACTCACAAAGCGCGGGTTTGATGTAGAAAAAATAAGCAATTTGGAAAAAAGCGGCAATTTCGGTCTATTGGAGAGGCAGATGCCAAACCTCTGCGCTGATCGGGTAGATTACTCGTTGCGCGATGGATACTATTGGGTAGGCGTAAACGCCAAATATTGCGTAAAGCATTTGACTGTACACAGGAACGAGATTGTTTTTAATTCGATGCGAGCAGCAAAGGTTTTCGGGTTCAACTATATGAAGTGCCAAGTGGAGTGCTGGGCCAGCGACGAGGCGGGGCTTCGGTATCATTTCATCAGCCTGGCCCTTAAGGAAGCGATAAGCAGCGGAGTGCTTAAGATGAAAGATATGTACAAGGATGAGAAGCAGATAATAGCGAAACTGAGGGCTTCAGGGCAAAAAGATATTGTGGAGAACATAAACGCAGGCCTTGGCATATTAAAATTCATTGAGAGCACGAGTGGAGGAATAAAATTGGCTAAAAAGTTGAGATATGTGGACCCGAAATTCCTATACGATGGAAGGGTGCGCAGGCTAAGCGAGGTGGATACGCATTATAGGGCCATCATAAAAGACGAGAAGGCGAGGGCAAAGAGACATGTGCAAGTCAGACTATTGAAATAGTCATTTTATTATAACTCCTTTGCTTTTGAGAATGATTTTTATCTGGCCGAGTCCCATGGTAATCATCCGCTCTGTTTTTAGAATTCCCAAAGCCACCACCAAGTCTTTTGCAGCCCTTGCATCAATCTGCAATCTTTCCACATTGGCACCACGCAGGTCAGAACCGGCCAGAGTTGCACGTGTTAGGATTGCGCCCTTGAGGTCTGCGCCTCGCAAGTACGCACCGTCGAGATTGGCTCCGCTTAGTTTGCAGCCACGCAGAAAGGCGCCCCACAGGTATGCATCAACAAGGTTTGAACCGCTCATGTCTGAATAGCCGAGGTATGCGCCACTCATGTTCGCTCCTTTCATGTTTGCATGCGCAAGCTTCGCATAAGCGAGATTTGCGCCGCCGAGGTTAGCCACTTCGAAATTTGCCTGTGCCATATTTGCATAGGCCAGATTCGCTCCGCCGAGGTTTGCTCCGAACAACTTTACATTTTTCAGGTTTGCGTGTCTCAGGTTAGTGCCGCCAAGGTTGGTCTCGCTCAGGTCGAATCTAATTGCATGCAGGTGCGCTTGCAGTTCTGCCCTAGTCTTAATGTCCTTCAGATCGTGGCTGCCATTTCTCAGCCATTCTACAGCCTCAGATAAACGTGCTCGCCTATTCGTGTGCTCAAGCCCCCTGCAATAGACTATTTTCACACAAACATAAAAAGCTTCTGAGGATAAACAGTAGTGTGCGAGTGTAGTCTAGCCTGGTTAGGACTTTGCCCCTCCAAGGCAAAGACCCGGGTTCAAATCCCGGCGCTCGCACTTGCGGTTCACGAGGAAAGAGGGTTCAAATCCCTGCCCCGGCGTAACTCAAACCTCAGATTGCGTTGTCCTCTCAGACAAGCTCTATTTAGGGGCTGTTGGTGTTTTCCTGACCGCTTCAATTAGTACGGC
>JASHTX010000103.1 GCA_030040335.1 Microcaldota archaeon | reverse complement strand
CCGGCCTCACCCCGCTTGTGTCCTCGTAAACCTGTATTATTGCGTTCTCTCCTTCGAGCTTGATTATCTCGCCTATGAGCTTCGAGCTGCCAACACGCACCACGTCGTACATGTTGCTTCCGAGCATGTCCCTAGCTACCACAAGCGGTCCCGCGATTCTCTCTATTGCACCCAATCAAACACCTATTTTTCTGCCTTGCCAGTTTCCATTATGTCTATTCCGACGGCCCTCAATATCAGCCTCCTCAGCGTGTCCTGCCTGGTACCGACTTCCTTGTATCCAGGCACCGCTATGACCAGCGGGTCTATCGAATTTTCCATTCTGTAGCGCACTCTCCTGTCCTTTATCTCGCCTTCAAGCTTTTGTGTTATTATGATTATGCCCACGTCCTTCCTGTCAAGGAGTTCAAGCAGCAGGCGTTCGGCTTCCTCGACCTGCTGCACCGTGTATGCCTCTTTTATTCCGGCGAGCTTAAGCCCGAGCGGCAGTACCTCTCCGGCTATCGCAACTATCTTCTTCTCCTGCATCACTTGAGCCATGATATCATGTCCTTTATCTCATCGTCGCTTAGTCCGTAGTCCTTTCCTTTTATCAGTACCCTAAGCGTGAAAACTTCTATCTCCTTCATGTAGAAAAACCCTATTATCGCGCCGAACGAAAGCACGCTGTGCCTGACGGTTCTCAGCGCAGTGGCGAAGATCTCGTTCATCATCGCAATCTCGAAGAGCAGAAGCGGCTTGCTCTTGCTCGCCTTGTATGACGCGAGCGCCTGCTTGAGGTCGAAAGCCTTCGTGCTCTCCACAAGGGAGTCTATGTCCTTCGCTTCCCTGAACATCTTCTCGAGCTTCTTTGCGCCCATGCCGCCGTTCGGAAGGATGGAGCCTGATATCTTCTGAAAATCGGCGCCTAGCTTCTTGCCGCGCAGCAGCGTGAGCATGTTTCGCATGTCTATCCTTTTCTTTATCAGCACCGCTGCGTCGGTGTCTATCCTCATAAGCTCGCTTATGGTTGAGCCCAGTTGCAGGTAGTAGTTCCGCTCGAGTATGCTGTTTGCCTCTATAACGCTGCCGGTCTTCTTGTAGGTCTCAAGCGCCGGCTTGATCATTCTTGAATACGGCGTCTGGAGCATCAGCTTCTGTAGCGCCGCATCAACGCTTTTGGTTCCCATTGCCTCCTTCGCAACTCCCGAGCCTACGTACTTGGAGTCCGTGATGTACCGCGATACCTCGTCGAAGCTCTTGTTTGAAGCCAATGCCTCAACTATCAGCTTGATGTTGTCGATGTCCCACACTCCAACTATCGCGGTGACTATGTGCCTCTGATCTTTCGGGGCTATTGATATGAGCTTGCTCGATTCGCTTCCGAGGTTCTTGCTGAGTACGAAATCAACGAGCGTGCCCATCGCCTTCACACCTCCGAACTTCTCGACATCCTGCTTGTAGTCGGTCTGGAGCAGCATAGCCGCGATGCTTCCCGGCTCCTTGGCCGCGAGCATCCTCTCCAGCGTGCCCCTTCCAACAAGCTTGGACCCCATCGCCTTCACTCTCGCGTTCGAATAACCGTACTTTATTGCTGACCTTACTCCCGGCATGTCTATCGCTTCTTCCCCTTCTTCACCGCTTTCTTCCTTGCCCTTTTGGCAGGTTCGGTCCTGCTCGGTTTCTTTCCGCCCTTGATTTTTGAGAAAGCTTCTTTTATGAGCTCTGTCTTTATCGCGGCCGCGCTGTCGTCAAACAGGTCCTCGACCTTTGCAGATATCTTTATCGCGCCGTTCTTTGTGTATATCTCGACCCCGCCTCCGAAGTCTCCGTACCTGACCTTGCCTCCAAAGTCCTTCACCAATTTCGCGTCATTCTTTCCTATTACTACCGTAAGATCCTCATCTGGAGCTATTGAATGCGCTTCCTTCACCGCGAGGTTTATCAGCTTGCTGTAGCCCGAGACCCTGAGCTTCTTCGCTGTCATGCTCTTCAGCTTCGGCATAAGGCCCTCTACGACATGCTCTCTTGCTCCTAGCAATATACTCTGCTCCTGCAGCTCCGCATTCGCAGCATACTCTGCCTCTTCCCGCGCCAGCTCCTGCTCTATTTCGCTGTTTGCCTCGTCTTCAATCCCCTTTGCGGTCTCCTTGGCCTGCTTGACCACTTCGGCCGCCTGCTTCCTCGCCTCGCCTTCTATCTCGTCAGCCTTGCGTTTGGCGTCATCTAGTATCTGCTTCTGCAGCTTCTCCAGGGGCATGCTCGTACCTATATCAGGCCGAAACCTAGCAGTATGAGTATTGCTATAACGAACCCAAGGATGAGTATCGTCTCCGGAAGTACCAGGAACAAAAGCGACTTTCCAAGCTCTTCAGGCTTTTCAGCTATGAGCCCAAGTCCAGCGCTTCCTATCGCTGATTGCGCTATTCCTGTTCCTATTGCGCCTCCGAGTATTGCAACACCTGCACCTATGGCCGCAACTGCGGCTTCTATTCCTACGGTCATAAACTAAACCTCTTTAGTATAACGCCTCTTGAACGAGAACGGTTTGAAACTTGTTCCTCCTCCTGTATAGAACTTCGAGAAGAACTCAACGAAGTTGAGTCTGACCGCTTGAACGAGGCCCTCGAAGGTCCCCAGAAGCATATTAACGAAATGAAGTAATATAAAGATTATGAATGTGAACGCAAAGGATAGTATGCCGCCAGAGAGCGACGGCGTGAACGCCTTGTCTATGAGCAGCGCGAGTATCACGCTAGCAAGCCCGAAGCCCATGATCCTTGCGTAGCTGAGCGGGTGCGATATCAGGCTCACTATCTCCGTCGCTTCCTGGCCGCTGAGTATTATTGTAAGCACCAGCGAGCCTATCAATAGATACGTGGAAACCTGCGTGATGGACGGGCCAACCATGTTGAAGAGAAAACCGCATATGGCGAGTGTCCCTGTGATTATCGCAATGATGGATGTTATCTTGCTTATTGCGATCTTCTTGTGCCCGTGGTGATAATTGTTGTACACTGAAAACACGAGGCCGAGTATGACCTGAGCTATTCCAAACACAACAGTGGCCGCGAGTATCGTTGTCGGGCTCTTCAGCCAGTCGAAGCCCACGAAACTGGTGAAGTACTGGTTGAGCTGGAAACCGAAGTACTGATTCGAAAGGAAACCAAAGAAAATGACCGAGATAGAGGATATCTGCCAGAGCTTTGCAACGTTATAGAGTATGTCATCAGGGTCCGAGACTTTGGTTATCAGATAGGCGAACGCAAACGAAGCCAGGCCGTAGCCGACATCGGACACCATGAGCCCGTAGAAGATCGGGAAGGTTATTATGAAAATCCACGTGGGATTGAGCTCGTCGCTCCTTGGAAGCGAGAAGAACTCGACTATCTTGTCAAACGGCCGCAGGAACCTCGACCTTTTTACAAGCGTCGGCGCAAGCTCGTCCGCGTCTATCTCCTCGAGCGAGAATCTGTCTCCGCTTGTTTCGCGCATATGCCTCCTTATGTCCTCGACCTTTTTCTTCTCGACCCAGCCCTCCACTATGAACGTCGCGTCGGTTTTCTTGAAGCCTATGCTCACGCTCGCCCTCTCCTCCTCGACCGAGAGCATTTCCAGGAACGTGGCGATTTTTGTGTAATCTGCGTTCGCGTACCTTGTAAGTTTCCCCACTATTTCGGCCTTTTCCTTCACCGCTTTATTCTTCAGCTCCGTCAGCTTTGCCAGCGAATTCTCGGCCGTTGAGTTCAGGTACTCGTTAGAGATGTCTATCTTGCGTACGTTCTGCACGTGCTCGAGCTTGTCCATCGCGTCTGTATGTGTCTTGTCGTAGGCCACGAAAATGACGCTGCCTTCCTTCACCCTGTTCTCTATGACCTCGTACTTCTCGCCCAGCTGGTGTATCAGGCTGTGCGCTGCCTTCCTTGCCTTGCTGTCCAGCATGTACGCGTCGAATGCCAGGGCGTTGCTGCTCAGTTTCGAAAAGTCAATGCCAGAACCGACAAAAAGAGACGCGACCTTTGATGCGGCTTCCACCCTCGAGAGCTCGTTCTCGAGATAGGTTTTTCGCTCCTCCATCGAAAGGACTTCGCCAACGGTCTTGAAGGCCGCTGCCTTATCTACAAGGCTCCTGACTGCAAGCTGTTCTTCCTTGATTTTCGGAACCGGGGGATTCTTCTTGATGTACCTGTCGAGTATTACCTGCGCGGAGTGGTATCTGACAAGAAGCTCTGATATCTCGGGCAGCGCATCGCCAGGCTTGTCATCCTGCATCTCGAGCTTGCTTTTTCTTATGTCGATGACTCCGAGCCTGTGCAGCTCCCTGACCAGCCTGTCTTTCTGACTTTGGAGACCGATGATCCTTATCTTCTCCATCCGCTCCGTATGAAACAACTAAGCACCCAAAATCGTCTCTGCGGCTTTCTTGGACACTTTCTCCAGCACCTGGTTGCTCACCTTCACTTTCTTGAGCTTCTCCGCCTCAGCATGCAGTGCCTCAAGGCCCTTCACGCGCCTTCCCTCCAGTTCTGCCGCTTTCTTCTCCATTCTCGACATTTTTTCCGCCTTGGCTTTTGTCCCCGCATCATCGATTATCGCCTTCGCTTCGGCGTTTGCATCTCCCAGGATTCGCTTGGCATTCTCGTTCGCCTTCTCGACTAGCTCCTTGGCCTTGGCCTCGGCCTCCTCGACCTTCTTTATCGATTCCATTCCCTTGCTCATTTTACCAGATCAAAAAACGCTATCTTTCCCTCACTTCTATTTGTACCTACTTTTTAATAAGTTTAGCCCTGATCTGCCGCGGAAGGCTCATTTCTACAGGTTTTCCTGCGTTATCATCTCAAGCGGCACGTATTTGCCCTCCTCTATCCTGAAGGGCCTTATCGCCGCCTTCTTGAGGTATTCTGGGTTTCCGAATTCTCCCGGCTCCTTTATCTCGTCCGTGAGCGGCCTGTTGAGTATTCCAAGGTAAAGGCACCACAGGGGGTCTCCGTGCGAACATATGATTATGTTGCCCGTTTCCTCCTTGACCGCCTCTTCGAAGAACGACATGGTGCGTGCCTTCATGTCCTCGAATCCCTCACCTCCGAGCTCCTTCCTGTGTGCGTACAGGTCCGCCGCGTTCGGTTTTCCATCGTACCACATGCCCTGATACGAGGAAAGCACATCGGCGAGCCTGAGGTCGAAGTAGATAGGTATGATGCTGCTGGCGATGATCTCTGCCGTCTCCCTGCATCTGCGCACAGGGCTGGTGTGAATTCTTGCGATATCCTTGTCCCTAAAGTAGTCTCT
>JASHTX010000102.1 GCA_030040335.1 Microcaldota archaeon | reverse complement strand
GCATCATTGGTAAATTTTGCGCCCTTGTGCAGAGTCGTCATTATTATCTCTACGGCGCTTTTGTTGTACTTCGGCATCATGTCCACAGGGATGCCTCTACCATCATCTGAAACTTCACCTATATCGCCTGTTTCATCCTGCGATAATCGTATCTCGATGTTCTTGGCGTACCCAGCCAGCGCCTCATCCACAGCGTTATCCAGGACTTCGAACAAAAGATGGAGAACGCCGGAGCTGCTTGTGCTGCCTATGTACATTGCAGGCCTTTTCCTTATCCCCTGTGGCCCTTCAAGCACCAAAATTTTCGATGCGTTATACTCATCGTCTGCGTTTTCCACTGAATCCACTGGCTCCTATGGTAGGACTGTTTCTTTCAACTCTTATAAACCTTTGTAGCATATTTTGTCGTCGAAAATTTGTCCTCGAAAAATATCTTTTGGTTGAGCGTGATGGAAGATATAAATACTTTTACGAAGTCTGGGTTTGCCATTTCAGAGGATAAAATTTTTGGGGAGGCGTGTATTTAAGTTTTTACTTAATACTTACTTGCGGATTGGTAAAATGGGGGCAGAAAATATGCAAGGTGTAGAGAAAGCTCTTGCTTTCGTGAAAAATGAGAAGATTGCGTGGTTGGATCTTCAGTTTACAGATATACTCGGCAAGTTGCAGCACGTGACGGTACCTGCTGGGGATCTGGATGCGAAGGCATTCGAACATGGGTTTGGAAAACTTGACGGAAGCAGCATCAAAGGGTTTACAGGCATCTATGAAAGCGACCTTGTTCTTGTACCGATACCTGAAACTCTGGTGCGCATACCCTGGTCTGAGGAAATCGGCGTTGCAAGGGCGCTGAATAGAGTATACTGGGGCGGTAACAAAGGGAGATTCGAAAAGGATCCAAGATTCATAGCTGAAGAGGCGGAAAAATATGAAAAATCGCTTGGCTACAGCAGCCGCTACGGCATGGAGCTTGAGTTTTTCGCATTTGATAGCATAAAACTTGACGTTGCTACCCCTCAGAAGGGGCTTTCGTACGAGATAAGCGCAAGGGAGGCGCCTTGGCAAAACACCGGCTCGTATCTGACCAGGTACAAGGAGGGCTATTACCCAGCGCCGCCTGTTGACAAGCTCATGGACCTGAGGACTGGGATTTCAGATATGCTCAAGAATAAATTTGGATTTGAGATTGAGGCTTTCCATCATGAGGTCGCGACAGCAGGGCAGAGCGAGATAAACTTCAGGTACTCTACGCTTGTGGACAGCGGAGACAGGATGCAGACGCTCAAGTACGTGGTGAAGAACTTTGCTGCAAAACAGGGCATGGTGGCAACATTCATGCCTAAACCGATGTATGGCGACAATGGAAGCGGCATGCACGTGAGTTTTAGCCTCTGGGACACCGATGGAAAGAAGAACAAGACCTATGACCCGAACGACAATTATGCTGAGATCAGCCAGGAGGGCAGATACGCTGTGGGCGGGATCCTGAAGCACGCCAGGGCGCTGTCTGCAATTGTTTCCCCAACTGTTAACAGCTACCACAGGCTGATACCAGGATTTGAAGCGCCTGTTTACACCGCGTGGGCGAAGGCAAACAGAAGCGCAATAGTGAGAGTTCCTAGCTACTTCAAGGGCGAGGAAAAAACGAAAAGGATAGAGTACAGAGCTCCGGATCCTTCTGCAAACCCGTACCTGGTGTTCCCTGCCGTGCTGATGGCTGCTTTGGACGGGATAAAGAAAAAAATAGACCCTGGCAACCCGGTGGACGAGGATATATACCATCTAAGTGAAGAAAAGAGGAAGTCGCTCAATGTAGGCAGCGTTCCAAGATCGCTTACTGAGGCGTTGGATGAACTGGAAAATGATAGGGCTTTCCTGAAACCTGTCTTTAACGACTCCATACTCAATGAGTTTATAGAACTGAAGAAGGCAGAAGCGAGAACCTTAGCCCAATATCCGCACCCTATTGAGTTCTACTACTATATGGACGCGTGACCTCCGATTCCAAACCATATATTAACTTCTGCTTAGATTATCATTAGATTGCTTGAAAAGAGAGAAAATCATAATAATCGGGGCTGCGGGCAGAGATTTCCATAACTTCAACGTTTTGTTCCGCGATAATAAGAATTATGAAGTCGTGGCGTTCACTGCCACGCAAATTCCTTTTATTTCAAACAGGATTTATCCGAAAGAGCTGAGCGGGAAGCTTTACCCAAAGGGCATCAGAATATATGACGAATCAGAACTGCCCACGTTGATTAAAAAACTGAAAGCAGATACGTGCATACTTGCGTACAGTGATCTCAGCGATGAGACGGTCATGCATAAAGCAAGTATTGTAAATGCTTGCGGCGCAAACTTTGAGCTGGTATCTCCGCAGAGCACCATGCTTAAATCCACCAAGCCGGTAATTGCTGTCTGTGCTGTAAGAACAGGGGCAGGCAAGAGCCCCACAACCAGGTACGTTTCGAAACTGCTCAGGGCCCTGGGCGTTAAATGCGTGATAGTGAGGCACCCGATGCCATATGGGGTCTTGAAGAAAGAGATTGTTGAAAGATTCTCTAAGTTGAAAGATCTGGACAAATACAAGGCGACAATAGAGGAAAGGGAGGACTACGAGCCGCACATTAAGAACGGATTCGTGGTTTACGCAGGTGTCGACTATGAGAAGATACTTAGGAGTGCGGAAAAAGAGGCACAGGTTGTAATATGGGACGGGGGCAACAACGACGCGCCATTCTTCAAACCAGATCTGCTGATCACCGTGGCAGACCCGCTACGTGCGGGCAATGAGCTTACCTATTATCCCGGTGAGACTGTGGCCAGAATGGCGGACCTGCTGCTGATAAACAAAGTCAATTCTGCCAAAAAGGAGGACGTTGCGAGGGTAAAGGAAGATTTGAGGGAGATAAACCAAAGTGCTAAGATTGTACTGGCGGATTCGATAGTAAGCCCCGATAACCCGAGAATAATCAAAGGTCGTAGCGCTTTGTTGGTAGAAGATGGACCGACAATAACGCACGGAGGTATGATGTTTGGTGCTGCTACAGTGGCAGCAAAGGAGTATGGTGCAGGTGAAATAGTAGAAGCCAAGAGATATGCTGTTGGCACAATAAAAGAAACCTTCCTGAAATATGCCAGACTTGACAAAGAACTGCCCGCCATGGGTTATAGTAAAAAGCAAATAAAGGATTTGGAGATGACAGTGAACAAGGCAGACTGCGACATTGTCATTTCAGCCACCCCTACAAATCTTAGGCACTTGATCAACTCAAACAAGCCAATCGTTCAGGTGTCATATGAGATAAAGCCGCTCAGCGCAGACCTTGATTCTGAGATAAGGAAGTTTGTTGAGAAAAAGGTCTGATTGTTGTTCTCACTCGTGTGAGGTCGCATCATGATTTAGAGGGTCGCTAACGCTTTTCCCTGTCGCCTTGAACCCTCTATGGTGCCAGGCTCCTTTTGGATCCTTGATGTCTACTCGCTCAATGTACTCGGCACCTTGTAGCTGCATAACGTCCCTTTCTATGGCTGCCTCTATGCTTTTCCTGTTAAGAGGTGGTGGAAACAGTCCTTCGGCCCTAGCGGCTTTGAAGATTTGACCAAATGTCAACGCATCCCCCTTTCTGATAACAGCAAGCAGCCTGAGCGCCCGCTCTGAAGGTTGGCCGTTCGCATGCTTAGTTTGATCCATGACTTTAGTTTGTTAGGCTGGTATAAATACATTTACGTTATAATTTTGCGTTAGGGGCTCGTAACTCAGATTGGTCAGAGTGGCTGGCTCTTAACCAGCAAGTCGAGGGTCCAAATCCCTCCGAGCCCGCGTATGCTAAAATGAGGTGGCGGCATGAGCAACAAGCAAAAGGAGTTAATCGAGGTGCCGCTCGGGCCCATAGGCACCGCACTGCTGGCCGCCGCTCTTTGGGGAGTGTCAGGAACAGCGGCCCAGATACTTTTCCAGAAGTTTGCATTCCCGACTATCGGACTCGTCACCATAAGGGCCCTAACTTCAGGGCTGGTTCTGTTTGCAGTTTTCAGGCCGAAGTGGCCGAAAAAAGAAGCGTGGAAACTGACCATGCTCGCCATTCTAGGCATTCTGCCTTCGCAGCTCTTTTACTTCATAGCGATATCCTATTCGAATATAGTACTGGCCCTGCTTCTCGAGTATCTTTTTATCCCGATGGTTGTGGTTTATGAGAGCTTTACAGGGGAATTCAAGTTTACGCCGTTGAGTGCCTGCATGTTGCTCCTCACCATCTTCGGCATCCTGCTAGTCCTCCTGGGAGGCGGCGGGAGCCTGCATTTGAGCGTAAACCCAATTGCAGTTGTTTCCGGAGTCTTGTCCGCCTTTGGGGTGGCCTACTACACGCTTGCTTCACGCCAGCTTGTCAAAAAATACAACTCGTGGGAGATAACCGGCTGGGGATTCTTGATAGTGGGCGTGGCGATGTTGCCCGGCCTGCTGACTCTTCCTCAGGCAGTTGCAATTTCAGGAGCGGGAAACCTATTGGCAGTCGTCGGGCTTGTGCTGGTCGTGGCCCTTCTCGGCACCCTCCTCGCATACGGTCTTGAGATCAAAGCACTCCAGAAGCTGACGGGCAGCGAAATTTCAGTTATAGCCACTTCAGAGGCGATCTTTGCAGCCATCGCCTCTTTCTTTGTTTTCGGATCCCAGCTGACATCGCTGCAGTATCTGGGCGGTGGCGCCATGCTGCTTGCAATCGTGATATTGAGGGTGCTGAGCCCTGATGAAAAGTAGTTGCTTAAGGAAGGGTGGCTTTCAATAGCAGAGTGCCGTGGCGACTCCTAAAAGGCGGTCAGGTTACTTCCTGCGCGGGTCGTTCAGGTACGCTCCCAGAGCGCCAACGATTACCAGTATTCCTCCCACCAGAAACAGAGCTTGCCATAGTGGCACTATTATGTAGATCAGAACCCCGAGCCCCAGAGCAGATATGCCCATTGCAAGTACGTCAATGTAAGTCGTTATAGGCACTTCCGCTGCTCTTGGCATCTTGGCCATCCTAGTTCTCCTTGCCATCCTAGCCATGCTACTCTTTAGTAAGCAAAGACTTTTAAATGTGATTTAGAGGAAACTGCCCTGGAATTAGGGAAACCAGATGAGTTCCGCTTCTTTTGCCATGGTATGTTGCGAAATTGACAAAATAACAACTAATAACACATCTTCTGTGAAATAAAAGATGATTTAAATATGAGGAGTTTCATAAGGGTAGTGACGACATGACTACTTCCGAGATGCCGTACGCTACGCGTACAGTGTATACGTTAGTTAGTGAACTTCCTAGAGTTAAAACATCTGATGGGCAGACCTGGGTGGTTAGCACTGATGCGATTAGAAGCTTGACTGGCTTCTCACCAGAGACATTGACTGATGTTTTCAGACGACTCTCTGATAGAGGCCTTGTGCGCACAAAGACAGTGGATCTGGGGCATGGAATAAGAAAAACGGTCTTGGGGCCCGGCCCAGGAGTATTAAATAATAATAATTCACTCTCAACTGTAAAACCAGGCCTTAAGAGGCCATGAGATACTGTAGATATTTATTTATGTGGTGTGTAATATAGTAAGGCGCGCAAAGATGTCAAAGATCAGGAAGCCTATTCCTAAGCATAGGAAGGCAGGCAAACCAATGCACATGAGCGGAGCGCACGCTGCGAAGAAAGTGATGAGCAAGGAGGCCAGGGCCGCTGCCAGGAAGGCACTTAGGTTGAAAATGCAGAAGCAGGCAGAGCATCAGAAGGAGGAGGAGGCGGCATTGAAGGTAGAAAATGAGAAGAGGAAAGTTGATTGGCTGCTTGCAAATGACTCTTTTGCTGATTTCATCTCAAGGAACGTGGGCAAGAAGGCGATAAACATAATCAAGCTCCTTAACGAGCCGCAGACTGATGAGAAGCTTGCAACCGATTTGAGTGTGAAGATAAACGAGGTAAGGCGCATTCTGAATGTGCTTGACACATACGGAGTCGCAAGGTACGACACAAATAAAGACAACAAGGGCTGGCTGACATTTAAATGGTATCTGGACACGGAGAAGCTTGGAGAACTTAGCCAGACAATCGAGAACAGCAGGCTCGAGAACGGCTACAAGCTCCAGGACGGCTGCAACGACTTCTTCTTCTGCAGTAGGTGCTACAAGGAGCAGAAGGTCATAATGCCCTTCGACGCTGCCTTTGAGACCCAGTTCAAGTGTGACTGCGGCAAGCAGCTGAAGCAATTGAATAAGGAGGAGGCGCGGGCGATGCTCCAGGGAACGGAAACCACACCAGAAGGGACAACTGCCGGCTAATTTTTCTGTTTTTGTAAGGTTTTATATATTCTAGACTACCAAATGAGCTTCAGAGCGAGGTAGGGTAGCCTGGAGTACCCGTCGGGCTCATAATACTCTTTATGAGAAACCCGAAGACCGGCGGTCCAAAAGAGAACATTCTCTGGGATTCCGCCCCTCGCTACACGGTTCAGTTCCAGTATTCGCATTTGTTATGTAGTTATATGTATTATGAAATACTGAACCTAATAAGGAAAGTATTAATAAAAAAGAAGTATAAGTATTAGTGGAATTCTACACCCAGGTGATTATGCGGTAACTGAAGTCTCTCCTGAAGCAATCTTCTCCAAATTGCAGCAGGAAAAGGCAACAGGCGAATTGCTCCCGCTGCCCAACGATTTTTACGCACAGGCAGAAGTCATGGTCGAAAAGATCGAAAGTTCCAAAGGTGACGACCGCGAAAAACATTCGGAAAATGCAAAGCGGATGCTCCTCAACCTCAAAGAGAGAAGGAAGCAGAAGTTGCTGACATACATTGCATACGGCAAGATACTGCCTGTGGTGATACCGGAAGAGGAAGAGGCGCTGTACGAAGAGATACGTGCCGTTCTTGACAAAAGCGCGGAGCCAGGGGTCTCTAAAATGAGAGTGGTGTCCAGCATACCTGAAGTTCTTACAGCTGAGGGCAGAAAGATCGGACCGTACAAACAGGGCGAAATAATTGAAATAGGAAACAGCAGAGACGTGGAATTTATGATAAAAAACAAGATCGCGGAACCTGTAAACCAGTGACTTTATGAAAATAGAAAATCAGATAATGGCATACTGCCCCTACTGCAACAAGCACACTCTGCACAAGGTGGTTAATTACAGCAAGGGCGCTGCGCGCGGCCTGAGTGTAGGGACGAGAAGGCACAATAGGGTGATCATGGGCTACACCGGCAGCGCAGAAGTAAGACTGATAACGAAGAAGCTTGGCAAAAACCAGAAAGTGCTGCTGAAATGCACGGTTTGCAACAAATCGGTCGAACGCCTGCTAGGCGGCAGGACAAAGAAGAAAATAGAGATAAAGAGGTAGACTTGTGATAATCCAGAAGGATTTGCCGGCACAGGGGGAAATCGTGCTGGTGAACATAAACAAGATAATGCCACACGGCGCGTACTGTGAACTTGTCGAATACAAAGCCGACGCCTATCTGCCAATAGGCGAGGTGGCATCTGGCTGGATAAAGAACATACACGAATTCATCAAGGAAGGGGCAAGAGACGCAGCAAAGGTTATTTTCGTAGACCCTTCAAGGCGCGCGCTTGACGTTTCCCTTAAGAAGGTCACAACCAAGGAGAAGAAGGACAAGATAAATGATTACAACCTGGAGAAACGTGCAGAAAAATTCTTCCTTCAGTCGGTAAAGGCGGCCAACAAGGAAAACAGCATCGAGGAGATGAAGAAGAAGGCCGCGCAGGTGGTGCCTACATACTCTGAGCTGCTGGACCTGGTGTCTGAAGGAAAGGATCCTGCAGGAATGCTTGATGCCGATGTCAAAAAGGCTTTCAAGGAAATAATAGCAAAGAGCATCAAGCCCAAGGTTTTCTCTGTGCACTACTCCCTGGAGCTTAACGTGATAGGGAAAAAGGGCGACATAAACACGATCAAGAAGGCACTCTCGGAGGTACAGGCGGCAGGAGTGGAAGTACTCTATGAAGGGGCTCCGCACTACAGGCTGACTGCAGAAGGCCCAAGCTACCCTGTTGCAGAGGGAAAGATAAAGGAGGCCGAGCAGGCGCTCGAAAAATACAGCAGCATGCTGGCTGTTGTGATGAAAAAATAGTGTGGGAATGAAGGATACGAAGATATACTACAAAAAAGTCAAGCTAAAAGACCCGATCCTGCTTGTAGGTCTGCCCGGCATAGGCAGCGTGGGCAGCCTCGTGGCAGAGCATCTCAGGAACGAGCTCAAGGCAAAGAAATTCGCAACACTCTATTCTCCGCATTTTCCATACCAGATAATAATGCTGAAGAACGGGATGTTCAGGCTTGTGAACAACAGGTTCTACTATTACAAAAGCAAGAAGGGGGGAAGCGACGTGGTTATATTGCTCGGCGACGCCCAGCCGCTTACATCGGAGGGGCAGTACGAGGTGAATGAGAAGATAGTCCAGTTCTTCAAGCATCTGGGCGGCACGCATTTATACACGATCGGAGGGTATAGCATCGGAGGGCAGTATGTTAAGAGCCCGAGAGTCTTCGGCGTTGCCACTGACAAACCCACGCTTGAGCAGATAAAGAAACTGGGAGTCTCCAAAGCCAATGCCCCCGGCATGTCGGTGCTGGGTTCTGCAGGAATGATCGTCGCTTTCTCGAAGAGGCACGGGATAAATGCGGCATGCATAATGGGCGAGACTGGCATGTTGGAAGTGGATGCAAATTCTGCGAAGGCAGTTCTCGAAATCATCGGCAAAATGCTGAAGATGAACATACCTCTTGCCAGCATAGAGAAGCTCAAGGGCGAGACCGACCGTATGCTCAAGGAATTCGAAGAAGCCTCGCATGGGATGATGACGCCGCAGGAGCGAAAGCCAGGAGATGACGTAAACTACATAAGGTAATTCAGACACTCTTATTCTGGAGCGAGCGTAGTCTAGGCTGGTAGGACGTTGCCTTCCCATTAGCAAGGAAAAAGGCAGCAACCCGGGTTCAAATCCCGGCGCTCGCATTTCCTTCATGCAAGGGTTTACGGAAAGTGCCGCCATGTACGCCGCACGAACCTTACCAATCTGTTTAAAATTGCTCTATTTTACAGATTAGTGAAGGGATAGTATGGAGATTAAACACGGCAAGGGTAGATTTTACATCAAAACAGAGCACGGAGAGGCAGAACTTCTTTACAAAGACGTCGGCAAATCAACAATCAGCATATATCATACCTTTACTCCGGAGGCCGATAGAGGACACGGGGTTGCCGAACAGATGGCGATAGCCGCCTACGAATATGTGAAGAAGAATAAGCTAAAGGTCAGGCCAGACTGCCCATACGTAACCCATTTCCTTGAAAAGCACTCTGAATGGCAGGAGTGGACCATCTGACTGGCTCTGCTTTGCAAGCCATATCTCAGAGCAGGTATACGAGAAGTGCACAGACGAGCGCGCCGGCAACAGAGCAGGCGAAGTTTGACGTGTATTTATTGCCAATCCCCTGTTCCTCAAAATAACCCAGCACCGAATCCACTATGCCGCCGAAGAATCCCGAGAAAGCCACAATAATTAGTGTACTCAGGGAACCGTGTATGAAGACCACACTCGTGCTCACCAACACCGCGCCAAGCAGGCTGGCCAGCAGGCCTATTACAGTTACCCCGCCAGATGTGCCCGCTGCTACAGTTTTCATCGTTAGCAACATTCTCGGCTTACCATCCAGTACCCCTATCTCACTCGAGAATTTGTCAGCAGTGACTGCAGCAACGCTGGCTATGTAAGCCAGGAGAAGGAGGTTCCCTGGTACAAACGCAAACTTGGCGTTGATAAAATAAAGGAAAGCTATAAAGACCGGAAACAGGCCGTTCGAAAGCACATTTTTCCAGCCCCTCGCCCTCTCATACATGCCTATCCCGTTCTTCCTCACCTTGCCCAGGTTTGTGACTATGTAAGAGAGTATGAGGAAAGCAAGGATGTCTGCGAGCAGCAGAATCCCGTATTGTCCGCCGAAAAAGAGGATCAGCAGTCCCATTGCGCAGGCTAGCAGGAGGCCCTTCGAGTCAAGCGTCAGTAAGCTAGCCATGCATTTCATCTTTTTGGAACGTTCCGCTATTTAGATAACTTTTTAAAGTTGAGGCGTCAAATATCCTTAGGTTCTCGTACGTATCCTCTACTGTGGGGAAGTATGAAACTGGTCGCCTTGCTAGCACATGCGAAACATGTGCTGGCCTTTTTTTAACCATCTCGTCAGCGTAAGTATTATCTCAAGAATTATAAAGCCTAGTAAACTCCTTGAACCTCTCAATTC
>JASHTX010000101.1 GCA_030040335.1 Microcaldota archaeon | reverse complement strand
GTCTCCGTCACTGGTATCGGGTTGGGCGGTAACGTAAGCATTGTTGGAGTTCAGACTGCCGCATCCGCTCGCCGATGCACCGGCCACCCACCCGTCCACATCATCGTATGTGGTGCCGCTGCCAAAAGTATCATAATACACCACGGAGAGGGGCTCGCAGTTGCTGACTGTAGCGGCGTTGTTGCTGTCTCCCTTGTAGTGCGCGTCCCATGAGCCTGCTGCTCCCTGCGTAAAAGTCTTGGTGTATGTGTATGCATTGTTGCCACTTACTGAAACGGATCCTACCGCAGTTCCGTCTCCAGTGCATGCGTCGCCTGGATAGTGGATGAAGGTGATCGTGCCGCTAGGAGTATCGACTCCGTTCGAGAGAGTGGCAGTGTAGGTTTCGGGAATGTTCACGTAGGCCGTGCCGCTGGCCGCGCCTCCGGTAGAGGAAAGCGAAAGGGTCAAGGTAGGTAAGTTCAGAACCGTGATAGTTTCGCTGCCGCACGAGCTGACGGAACCGAGGTTGTTGGAGTCTCCGGAATATACGGTCTGTATTTCGTATTGCCCGTAAGCAAGGCTGCTGCCAATTGAAGCAGTTGCCACTCCTCCGGAAAGCTCGGCCTGCGAAGATGCTGTAGGCGTGCCTGTGCAGCTGGAGCCCGGGTATATGTTGAACGTCACGTCCTCATCTGCGCCTGGATTGACAGTGCCTGCAAGCGTGGCTGTGTCCGTTATCGAGCTGCCTGCCGAGAACGAACTCGCAGAGAGCGAGGTTGTTAGCGAAGTCGTCGCCTTGCCGACCTGCAGGGAGACGCAGGTGCTGGTGGACTGCGCGTTGTTTGCATCGCCGGTATAGACAGCGTCCCAGGAGTATGTGCCGGCTGTGGTGTAGGTGTAGCCGGCGCTGTAGCTGCTCTGCGTACTTGAGACTGTTTGCTGAGACTCGGATGTCCCGGTTCCGGAACAGGTCGAGTCTGCGTATTCGTACAAAGTCAGCGTGCCGTACGGGCTTGTAGGGTTTACCGGAGCGGTTGTGAACGTTGCCTCTGCATTCACGTAGGCAGAAGCGCTGCTGCTCAGAGTCAGCGATGCTGGCGAGAGGGAGATCGAGAGATGCGTGCTCGTCTGGCTGATTGTCAGGGACATGCAGTTGCTGGTAGCCTTCGCGTTGTTGGAATCGCCGGAATAGACAGCGTCCCAGGAGTAGGTTCCGGCGAGAGGATAGCTGTAGGAAGAAGAGGAATAAGGTCCGCCGCCAGTCACGCTAGGCGAATTGCCTACCGCAGTTCCGGTTCCGGCACAACTGGACCCAGAGAAACTGTAGAAAGTCAGCGTCCCATAGGGGCTTATAGGGTTTACTGGAGCTGTTGTGAAAGTTGCCGTTGCGCTTTCAGTAGCCCCGGTGCTGGTCATGCTGGGAGAGGTGCTGGCCAGGGAGATTGAGAGCTTGGGGCTGGCCTGGCTGACCGTGAGCTGCACGCATGAGCTTTGTATAGGGTTGTTGTTTCCATCACCCGAGTAGATTGCATTCCAGGAGTAGGAGCCGGCGTTGGGATAGCTCGCAGTGCTGGATGGGCCTAGAGTATCTGGAGTGGAGCCTAGCGAGAATGTACCTTCAGCTGCGCCATTTGAGCATGATGTTCCTGCAGACGCGTAGAAAGTCACAGTGCCAGTAGGGGCGCTCCCGCCTCCTATCGTGACCTCTGCGGTCTCGGTTCCCTGTATGGCAAGGGGGCTCGGGTTGGACAACTGGAAGTCGGAGAAGGAAGGCGTCGCCTTGTTGTTTACTGTGAGAGGTTCGCACTGACTTGTGGCACCTTTGTTGTTGCTGTCGCCCAGGTATACTGCCTGCCAGCTGTATGAGCCAGCTGTGCTGAAGAGCACCTGTGCAGATCCAGGTACAGAGCCACCGGTTATTGTAACGGTCTGAGTCGCAGCCGGGGACCCGGCGCAGTCAGAGTCAGAGTAGTAGCTGTATGTAAGAGTGCCGCCTGCATTGCTTGTCTCTCCGGACAGGGTCGCTGCTTCAGAATCATAACTGCCGGCTGTGATGGTGCTCTCGGCAAGCGTGGCAGAGAGCGTAGGCGTGGCTTGGCTTACGCTGAATGTCTGGCAGGGGCTGTATGCGCCATTGTTGTTTATGTCACCAGAGTAGACGGCATTCCACGAGTAGGAACCTACTGTCGAATAGGTGAATGGAATAGATGAGGTGTAGGTCCCATCTCCGGTGACTCCAACTGTGCTTATAACCACGGGACCGTTGTTGCAACCGGTATCAGTAAACGTGATGAAACTGAGCTTCTGAGTAGGATCCACTCCGCCGCTTAGCGTTGCAGATGCAGTCGAAGGACTGCCGGCGACCAGTGTTGATGGATTCAGAGACGGGTTGGAGACCGTTGGTGAGCCTATGGTCGAAGTGGAGGTGGAGGTTGAAGTAGAGGTGCTTGAAGAGGAGGTGGACGTGGAACTGGAAGTTGTGGTTGTGGAAGTAGAGAAGACGCAGCAGCACGGATCTGTGTCAGTGCAGTCAGCATATGTTTGCGAGGTGCATATTCCCTGCGGGGACGAGACAGCCTGGCAGTCGGAGAGCGAGGGTTGGCAGCCATAACTGCCCGAGAGCTCGCTGCAATACATCGCTGTGGAACTGGTTGATGTGGAGCTTGTAGAGGTTGAGCTCGAGGAGGTGGAGGTCGAGGTGGTCACTGTTGAAGTAGTGCTTAGGAAACAGCAGCAGGTGCCTATTGAGCACCCGTAGCCCTGCGTGCATCCAGCGCCGCCTGCTGCAGTGCAGTTCGCATCAGTAAGGCAGCCGAGGTTCGAGGTGAGTCCGCCGCAAGCGGTCACGTTCATCGTTGTGGTTACGGCTATTGAGTTTGAGAAGAAGGCAGCCTGCTCTGTCAGAGGGCCACTCATCATTACTGTCGAGGTGGCCATACTGCCTGTATAGCTGGCAGGTCCTGTGCCGGTCCATCCCACGAAAGTCCAGCCTGGATTGGGGAGAGCACTTATCGTTACAGTGCTGCCGGAATTCTGCCACCCTGTTCCAGGTAATGCCCTACCCGAGCCCTGCGGGTTCACCGACTCTGAAAGGTAGTACTGCGTGCCGTACTCTACGGTAGCCGTACAGTTAGAGGCAGGCACAGTCAGTATTCCTGTCGCGCTGCCGAATCCGCAGCCTGTGGCAGACGTGTAAACGTACTGCACTCCTGATCCGTCAGGAGTGGCAGGAACCTGGGCTTCGAAAGAGTACTTGTAAGATACGCCGGCCTGGTATGAAAGCAGGAGCGGGAACTGCGCGCAGGTATAAGTCTTCGATCCTATCGTTATCACTGGCTGTCCTGAGTTTGTCCCGGCGCACATCACACTGCTTATATCAGGTCCGAGCTGCAGCGTGAGGATCGTGGGAGATATGAATCTGACATTTGCTGTAGCCGAGACGTTCTGGAATGTCGCGGTAACTACGGTCGCTCCAGTAAGCAGGCTGGAGACGTATGTAACTGCATTGCCATCGCCTCCGGTCAGTACGACTTTTGGCGAGAGGGTGGCAAAGGTGTTTGACTCGGTAAACGTCACGGGCACTTGCGGCAGAGGGGTATTCAGCAGCTCGACCGTGGCTGTAACAGTATCCTGCGCACCGTTTGCCGCTTGGGTCGAGTTGGTTATGGAAAGGGTGATTGTTGCCAGAGGGCCTTTTGAAGAAGTGGTTATGTAGGCGTTGAAACTGCCTTTTGTAGATGTGCTTTGCTGCCCCTGGCAGTTTGCGGCATTGAGGCTCTGGCAGGGGATTGCACTAAGCGAGACGGTGCCGGAGACGAGGGTGCCCAGAGGAAACGATTTGTCCACAAAAGTCGCATTGCAGACTATTGTGCCGCCTGGCTGAACAACACTCGGAGTGCAGAGGCCGGTTGCTGTGACGTTGTTGGAGTCAAGGGTTATCTGAGGATTGAGCAGCGGGTAGATCTGCGTATTCTTAAGCACCACGCCCGCGCTGCTAGAGATCGAATTCGAGTTCAGCACGAAGTCCTGGCAGTAGACACCGGAGGGGAAAGAGCATCCCGATTGCTCAGAAGAACTGGGGAGCACGGCAAGATGGAATATTATTATTATGGCTGCAATGATCAGGATGGCCCAGATGTAGATGATAAGATAGCCCATGGATGATTGCGGGCTTTGCTTTGAAACAACGGCATAACTCTTGTTTGCCCCATAATATCTGTCGATTCCCCTGTCCGACCCATAATACCTGTCGACCATGCTGGAGCCCACTACCAAATGGGATGCGACTTAAGAGATTAATAACTTTTCTCTTGAGGAAAAGGCTGATGCGGGGGATGAGATTTGAACTCACGCAACCACTAGGGTAACAGGCCCTGAACCTGTCGCATTTGACCAAGCTCTGCCACCCCCGCACAAGCGTAATTGCAACTACAACCTTTTCTATCTTTGTCTTGATATGCTTTTATTCCTTAGAGTAGTAGCTTAGGCATGGCCGAGACGCAGCAGATTAGCGTACGGGTTGCCACAGCAGTGGG
>JASHTX010000100.1 GCA_030040335.1 Microcaldota archaeon | reverse complement strand
AGTGGGCTTTATCTTAAGCGTCTGTTCTATGCACCAGTAGTAGTCCTTCGGAGGCAATCCTCTCCATGCGTATATTTCTATTTTGTTGGCTGCAAGTGCTGCTGCGATGTCATCTTGTGTCGATAGTGGATTGCAGCCGCACCATGCCACCTCAGCCCCGCATGCCTTTATTGTCTCAACAAGCACCGCAGTTTCTTTTGTCACGTGCAAACAGCCGGCAACTCGCATTCCTTTAAGGCTTTTTTTCTTTGAGTACATCTCTCTGAGCTTCATCAGGACAGGCATCCTCGATTCTGCCCATTGTATCTTCAGCCTTCCCTGCCCTGCTAGTGAGGCATCTTTTATCTTACTCATAAAACCCTAGAGGAATAGGCGCGCAGAATATTTATAGCATTCCTTATCTCTTCAGCTGTGAGTGGCTCTTCGCCAGTGTCAGGGAAGCTTCAGCGGCTATCAGGTTCAGCTCGCCTGCGAGGCAGGTGCCAGCGACCAGTTCCGCAAACGCCAGCCTGGTCTTGCCCTCTGCATCGTTCTCCCCGTACATACCCAGTAGCGAAAGCGCTTCCTTCTGTGTTTCTCTCTTTGTACCACCGCCATATGTGCCTACTTCTATCGCAGGCATGAAGATTGAGATGTAGAGGTTGTCATCGGTGATTGAGACATCAGTCAGCGTCTGCGAGCCTTCTACTATCTGAGCCGCATCCTGACCGTGAGCTATGTACATCGCGGCCAGTATGTTTGCGACCTGCGCGTTAAAACCGTGCGCGCCTGCCAGCGCAGAGCCTATCAGGTTCTTGGCCTTGTTCAGCTCAACCATCGCTTCTGGCTGCACCCCAAACCTTTCTTCTATTATCTTCCTAGGTATGAGTGCATCGGCTATGAGGGAAACTCCTCTTCCCTCTACTATGTCTATGTATGCAGGCTTCTTGTCGGCGCACATGTTTCCTGACTCACTTATGAGCGTGACCTTGAACCCGAGCGTCTTGTGCGCTTCTTCTATCAGCTTCTCTACGCTTGACTTGGAGGCAATAGTGACCATGTTCATCCCCATCGCTGCACCTGTGTTGGCCCTGAACCTGATGTGCACATCCCTGCCGGCTGCGTAGGCCTTGACTTCTATGAGCTTGCCGTGCTTGGTGCTTTCTGAAAAAGCGGTCTTCAGAAACTTGAAGCCTTCTGCACTTTCAATCCACTTGATCAGTTTCGCAGCCTCCTTCACCCTCGCTACCCTGACCAGTATGTCCCTTGCCATCCCATCCTTGAGTATGCTGACGTCAACGCCTCCATTCTTGTTCAGCGTAGATATGCCTCTTGATATGCCCGCAACAAGCTTGCCTTCCGTGGTTGCGAGCAAGACCGGATAATCCCCTTTTGCGTAATCGCCCTTGATCTTCAACTCACCAGCATAACCTAGCGGTACCTGCGTTGCACCTATGGGGTTCTCTATGTTCCTGTTGAGCGCGTCGTTGAAATCTATGCTTGTCTCTCCGACGTGCTGCAGGCTCTTGCCCCATTTCTTCTCCACAAACGCCCTTCTTATCTTAGAAGCCTCGTTTGCATCCTGCACCAGTTTCTCTATCTCGTATATCTTCAGCTCCCCTTTCTCCAGTTTCTTGAGTATTTCATCCTTCTTTTCTGCCAAATTATCAACCTTAGTTCAGACTTGAGCTTTAAAACTCTTTCCAAGCTCGAGTATTTCTTCTATGCTCTCCTTGTTTCTTATGGTGGAAGTGTCACCGATCTCCTCTCCCAGTATCGCGCGTTTTATGATCCTAAATGCCGGTTTGTTATTGATGGTATACGGTAAACTAGTCACGAAGAAGACCCTGTATGGCTTTGCAAATTTGTTGACTTTTTCCTTCACACTGTCTTTTATCCGCTCCTCCAATACCGAAAGCGCCTTCGCGTCTTTTTTGGTGCGACCATCTTTGAGTACCGCGAAGACCAGAAGCTCGCCTCCGTCGCCTGAGTTGAGCGACATCGCTATGGGTGCTGCGTCAACAACCTCAGGGTTATTCCGCACCACTGCGTCGTGCACATCTATCGGGCTGAGCTTGCTGCCGTGGACCACAAGAAGGTCGTCTGCTCTTCCATGGATTGTGATGTAGCCCTCCCTGTCAAAGTCGGCAAGGTCTCCGTGGAACCAATACCTGCTCTCTTGCTTACTCTCCGCTTCTTTCCCAAAACGGAAATATGTGCTTCTGAACATGCTTCTCTCATTGTCGTCATTCAACAGTCCCATCGTCATCGAGGGGAACGGGCTCTTTATCGCTATCTCTCCCATCTCGTTTGCTTCAGCTTCCCGAAGCTTTCCTTTTTCTTCCAGCATTATGTGCACATCGATGCCCAGTCCCGGCATCATCTTGGCCCCCTGCCTCTTGGTTATGGAGTTTCCGCTGCAGTAGCAGAAGCATCCGTCTGTTCCTCCGCAAGCTCCGTTTGGTGCGTAACCGAACTTTGCAAGCCTGTTTGCTGCACTGTACACAAGCGGCGCTGAAGTATACCTTATCTCCCTTAGAGTAGCTGGTTTGCTGGCCGAGCCTCCTTCCAGCGATTCGAGTATGTCTATGATCAGCGGCGGGGATACGCCCAGATGCGTTATTTCGAACTTGTCAACAAGCTTGAGCAGTGTTTCCTTTCCATCTATCCTTGGCGAACCGTCGTATAGCACAACCGTTGCACCGAGGCCATTTGCACCGGTCACCAGCCACGGAAACATCATCCAGCCCGGGCTCGTATACCACATGAATCTGTCCCCCGAGTCTGTATCCGAGGCATAGGCGTGCTCTATCATATCCTCTATGAGAGATGCATAACCGTGCAGGGTTCCCTTCGGAGTGCCAGTTGTGCCGGAAGTGAAAAGCACCATGTTAATATCTGTTGATGACAATGGCACCGTTGCAGCCTTTGCCTCGACCTTTGCTTGAATCCATGAAGAATATCCGGTCAGGTTTTTGTATTCTTGGTGAGTGCCTGACTTGCCCAAATAGCTTATTTCTATGATCTTTGGGTTGTACCTACCTTCTACCTTCTTTATCGCATCTACTATGTTCTCCAAGCCGCTGCCCGACTTCTTGTTGTAAAGGAATGCGTCTACGGTAAAGATAATTTTCGGCTTGGTCATCTGCAATCTCTTGACAAGCGCGATGTCCATGATTTCAGTCGGTATCGGCACGAATGCAGCACCCACCTTGTGTATGGCGTAGTATATCAGGTAAGATTGCTCGCAAGAAGGCATTATGAGGCAGACTCTGTCCCCCTTCCCTATGCCTTCGCTCTTTAGATGATTTGCAATATCGTTTACCTTTTCCTCCACTTCTTTGAAAGTAAGACGCGATACGTGTCCATCTTCCCTTGATGCTATCAACGCAAGCCTGTCTCCGTTTCCTCTCCTAACCTGCTCCTCGATGCACGCGTTGAATATGTTCGCTTCTCCCCCTATGAACCATCTCGCCTTCCATATTGGTTCCTTCGCATCGTAATCAAGAATGCGTGTTGGCTTCTTTATCCAAGGGAATTTTATGTCTTCCAGTGCCTTGGCGTAGAACTCTTCCTGGTGCTCTATGCTCCACTGGTGGAATTTTTTGTAAAAAGCCGGATCAGGATCCGATTGAAATCCTAGATTCCTCATGAACCTTGCTAGCCTGCCGTGCATCTGCTCACACAAGTTCGAACTTGTAATGGTAGTGTATCAGCCCCTCTTCCCCGTCGACCGTCATCCTTCTCAGCACAATCCTGACTTTAGCCCCTATCTCCACTTTCTTACCATTGTCCACAATGTGACCTTCGACCATTGGCCCTTCGTTCGTCTTTATTACTGCCACAGTATACGGTGCGACATTCCTGAAGTCGTGGGGTGGCACACGTATTACCGTGTATGAGTACACGCTTCCCTCGCCGCTGAACTTATGCTCCTTTATCTTCCCATCTCTTCCGCAGTTCCTGCATATGATTCTGGGCGGGAAGTACATGGTGCCGCACTTCTCGCACTTGCTTCCAGTCATGTTGTAAGTGGCATCTTGTTTTCTCCATGAACCTGCTGGTGCGTTTTCCATATTGATCACTAATTCGTTCGTCTCATTATGTGGACTACCGCAGTCGCGCCGCTGCCTCCGACATTATGTGTCAGTCCTATCTCTGCATCCTTCACCTGCCTGTCTCCTGCTTCGCCTCTTAATTGCCATGTTACTTCTACTGCCTGCTTGACTCCTGTTGCACCCACAGGATGCCCGCATGCCTTCAGTCCGCCACTGGTATTGACCGAAAGCTTGGAGTTCAGTCGCGTCTCGCCATCGGCTATCGCCTTTGCCGCTTCTCCCTTTTTGTAGAAGCCCAGGTCTTCCATTGCCATTACTTCGGCGATCGTGAAGCAGTCATGCACCTCGGCTATGTCTATGTCCTTGGGCTCAAGTTTCGCTTGTGCGAAGGCATTCTTTGCCGCAATCGAGGCTGCCTTTATGCCCGTCAGGCTGTCACGGTCTGAAAGGCCGAGAGTATCGCTTGCCTGCGCGCTTGCAACTATCTTGATCGGCGTATCTGTGTACTTCTTTGCCTTCTCCAGAGGCGCGAGTATGACCACTGCTGCTCCATCGCTTATCGGTGAGCAGTCAAATACCTTCAGCGGATCCGCTATCATCTTGGACTTCATGACTTCATCAACCGTCACCAGCTTGTGGAACTGGGCATACTTGTTCTTGTATCCGTTTTCGTGGTTCTTTACTGCAACTGAAGCCATCTGCTCTTCAGTAGTTCCATACTCGTGCATGTGGCGCCTTGCCATGAGGGCATAGAGGCCTGGGAAGGTTATGCCCTGCGCCAGCTCCCATTCCTGGTCACCAGCGCCTCCCAACGCGGTTGTGGCTTCTGAACCTGTAACGTCTGTCATCTTTTCAACGCCACCCACAGCAACTATGTCCACCATTCCGCTTGCGCACGCAAGGTATCCCTGCATTAGTGCGCTGCCACCGCTTGCGCATGCATTCTCTATTCTCGTTGCCGCGATGTTCTTCGCGCCCATCTGATCTGCAAGAAGCGCAGCGACGTGTTCCTGCCCTGTAAGCCTTCCTGAAGCCATTATGCTGGCGTATGCCGCCTCTATCTCCTTGCTGCTTATCTTGGCGTCCTGCAATGCTGCGAGGCCCGCCTCTGCCATGAGGCCTCTCAGCCCGACTTCGTAGCGCTCACCGAACTTGGTTAGTCCTACGCCTACAATTGCTACATCTCTCATTGCTATCTCATCTTTATTGATCTGTTGTTCTTCAGGTACATTGCATAGTCTATATAGGTCTTGTCGTTGATCATGTCCCAGACCTTGATTGCCCTCTGCCTCTTGCTTTCTATCGCGTCCTTGACCTCAATCACGAATGAGTCGCTTCCCGCACCTGATCCGAAACTTGTCACCATTATCTTGTTACCTGGTTTAGCCACATCCAGAACTGCTGCCAGCCCTAGGGGCGAAGCTCCTGAGTATGTATTGCCTATCACAGGAGTCAGCAACCCCTGCTTAAGCTGCTCCGGCTTGAAGCCGAGCATTGCAGCTACGTTTGTAGGGAACTTTCCGTTTGGCTGGTGAAACACAACGAAGTCGAAATCACCTGGCTTTGTGCCTGTCTTCTCGAAGATCAGTTTTGTCGCACCTATTATGTGTTTGAAGTATGCATGCTCTCCTGTGAAGCGGCCGCCGTGCGATGGGAAGCTAGCTCCTTCCCTTCTCCAGAAGTCAGGCGTGTCTGTGGTGTAGCTGGCTGTGGCTATTATCTCTGCAATGACATCTTTCTTTCCGACTATGAATGCTGCTCCGCCAGCACTGGCAGTATACTCGAGTGCGTCGCCAGGCCTGCCCTGAGACGTATCGCTTCCTATGGCCATACCGTAGTTTATCATGCCGCTTCCTACAAGGCCCATTACCATCTGCAATCCTGCAGTGCCTGCCTTGCATGCAAACTCGAGGTCTGCAGCGGTCAGGTTAGGCCCTGCCCCTATGGCTTGGGTCACGGTTGCAGCAGTAGGCTTGACTGCATAAGGGTGTGACTCGGATCCAACGTAAATTGCGCCTATTTCACTGGCCTCGATCCCTGCATGAATTACGGCACGCCTTGCGGCTTCGGAGGCTATTGTTCCGGTGTCTTCATCTGTTGCAGGAACGCTCTTCTCGGTTATGCCCAGGCCGCTCTTGGTGTGGCCTGCGCTCTCATGCCATATACGCGCTATCTCCTCGACCTTGATCCTGTACCTTGGCACGTAGGCCCCATATCCAACTATTCCAGCCATCTGTTCACTCTAGGTCCTTAACAGCTACCTCTTGGCTCGCACACCTATTTTAATCCTCTACCAAATAAGACAATTGTCGAGTTATTTTTGGTTATGCTTCTTAAATCCGGAACTCAACGCATGCTCCAAATTCGCCCATTGTCGTTGGCAATTGAAGCTTTATAAACCATGAAAATCTTAGTCTTGGGCACGATAAAATGAGTTTAGGAAGTAACTCCGGAGTTAAACTCGTAGAGCCTACAGCCAGTGTTATACGATCGCCATTAAAAGCACATGTGCGCTCGGTTACTGTATCTGATGACTATTTTCACGTAGGTAAGCTTGGTGGAGCCTTGAGATCTCTTAAGAGAGATAATAAGGCACATGTCTCAAATGCGAGAATGTACGAATTCGTCAGTGCTATTGATGGGGACTTTACAGGGAATGGCGGCGAGCTGATGTTCCACAACATAGAACGCAACAAACTTGTCCTTAGCAGATACATGATGATAAATGATGACGGTCAACTGGTGCGTTTGGAAAAAGGTTCTTTTAAATCAGAAGAAGCCGCTTGGAACGCCTTCCGTGTAGAGCATCCTCAAAGAGCGGTTTTTGTTACGGATAAAGCCATAGCGGATGGCAAGAAAGGTAAGCGTTTAGCATTCGGTGTTGATAAATACGGTTCTTGGATTGACAGTCTTTCTTCTTCGAGCGTTGGCGGTTCTGCCAAATTGATCTTTGACAAACTGCCAGATGGCGTTCTTCCCTCACAGAGATAAAGCCATCAATTATCAATACGCCTTTGAACGTATGCAGTATCAACAGGTAATAAAGCTGAGGGTGACCTATATCTCAAGCAGGACCAGTGACAGGTCTGATGGTGATTAGTTGAGTGCTAAAGTCGGCGCTCCAGGAGTCGTAAAACTCCTTGGAGAGCACGCCGTGGTTTACGGAAAGACAGCAGTTGCCGCGGCAATAAACATTTATGCGAGTGCTGAGGTAACTGAGATACCTAGAAGCGTATTGCATATTAAAGTACCTCGCCTTGATCTCAATCAAGAATTCACAGAAGAAGAGCTGACTACGCTATATTCCTCATTCTCGAAAAGAAAGACTGTAAACGATTTCATCGAGAAGTCCAAGATTGACATGTTCCTGCTGCCCTATGCGACCATCGCTTCCAGAATGCTTGTAGAGCATAAGGTCAACGTGCTCGGCAACGAGGTGACCTCGAGCTCCGAGATACAGCCCAAATCAGGTCTCGCAAGCAGCTCTGCTGCCTATACCGCATTCACTTGCTCTCTGCTGAAAGCATGCGGCAAGCAGCTCAGCGACCGAGAAGCAATAGAACTAGCGAGAGATGGAGACAGGATAATGCATCTCAACGACAATGCGGGTTTGATGGATGTCAGCACAAGCTACTATGGCGGTTACGTGAGTTCCAGCTCAAAAAAGGGCGTAGAGAAGGTTGACTCTGAACTCAAAGCCGATGTTGTCATAATAGACACTGGCCCGAAGAAAAGTACTGCCGAAATGGTCAGTCAGGTACGGGCTCTTTACGATGCGGATAAAGTTGGAACGGAAAAGATATTTGATGAAATAGAGAAGTGCACAGACAAGGGTATAGCTGCGCTGAAGAAGAGCGACCTGGAAGGCGTAGGCAGGCTGATGTACTCAAACCACACGCTCCTGCAAAAAATAGGCGTATCCACGGAAAGACTCGACAAGGCCGTTGAGGTATCTATGAACAACGGCGCATTCGGTGCAAAGCTGAGCGGCGGTGGCGGAGGCGGCGTGGCCATAGCCTTCGCAAAAAACCCCGACAAACTGATAGATGTCTTGAAAGAACACGGCTTCAAAGCCTATAAAGCGCAGACGACGGAGAGCGGGGCCAGAGAACAGCTTAAATAATCAAGGAGCGATACTAGAGTGTTTACATGTTCGACAAAGTCTATACCGCGATGGGCACGCCAAACATCGCACTCATCAAGTACTGGGGAAAGAGAGACGAGAAGCTGATCCTGCCCATGAATTCTTCGATTAGCATGACCTTTGATTACAGCCTGAATACCGTCACCAGCGTGCTCTTCTCCAGCAGATTGAAATCAGATTCGCTTTACATAAATGGCACGAAGCAGAACCTCAATAACAAGGATACAAGGGAGAGGTTTCAGATCGTCAATCACATGAGAAGGCTTGCAGGCACGAGCAAGAAAGTGCTTGTCGTATCTGAAAACTCGTTTCCAACATCGAGCGGGCTCGCATCTAGCGCTTCAGGAACTGCCGCATTAGTTTACGCTGTTACAAAAGGGCTCGGTCTTCATCTTTCGGGCAGGGAGATGTCGATGATCGCGCGGCAGGGCAGCGGAAGCGCCTGTAGGAGTATGTTCGGCGGTTTTGTGAAGTGGAACAAAGGGATGAGGGCCGATGGCAGAGACTCATACGCAGAACAGGTCTTTGATGAGAACCACTGGCCTGAATTGGTGGATGTTATAGGCGTGGCAACTCATGAGAAAAAGAGAATCTCGTCCAGAGCAGGTATGAAACAGACGGTCGAGACTAGCGCACTTTACTCGGAACGCATAAGGGATGCTGAAAAACGCGTTTCCGCAATCACAAAAGCAATCAAATACAAGGATTTCAACACGCTAGCCGAGATAACAATGCAGGACAGCAACAGCATGCACGCTGTAATGCTCGATACGCAGCCTCCGATAATGTATCTCAACGAGAAGTCAATGGCAGTTATCAACGCGGTTCATGAAATCAACGAGGATGCAGGCAGTAACATAATGGCTTACACATTCGATGCAGGTCCAAACCCGCAGGTAATAACTACTGTCAGAAATGCGCCGAAGGCAAAGAGGTTGCTCATGAAAGCAGGCATAGGGGAAATACTTGTATCAAGAGCCGGCCATGGGCCGAAGATGCTTGACGAGAGCAAATCGCTGATAAACGAGCGAAAACTCGTACCGAAATAAAAATGACGTGTGGCAGATGCCCAAAACCGTGCAAGCAAAAGCTCCAGGGAAGATACTCTGGTTAGGTGGATACTCGATACTCGAAAGGCCTAATGTAGGTTTTGTCACTACTGTGGACGCATATGCACATGCCAGCATACAGGCTGAGGCCAATGATACTATAAAGATAAACGTGCCGCAGTTCTCCAAATCTGTCATCGGCAAGTTAGAAACGAAGACAGGCGCTATAAGAATAAGCGTGCCTGAGGAACTGAAGGTTGTAAAGACAGCCTTGGAGGTGTCTCTAAAATATGCATCTGCCCTAGGTTGTGAGACTCACGGATTGTCGCTGACCACCACTACCGATGGCGCGATGACCTACAAGATAGGCGAAGACGGCAGAATATCAAAGAGTGGGTTGGGAACCAGTGCCGCAGTGACTGTTGCTACGGTCGGTGCTGCGCTCAAAGAACTTGGACTTAATCCTAAGGAGAACGAAGCCCTGCACAAGCTCAGCCAACTGTCCCACAGCATTGCAACTGATAAAATCGGCAGCGGTTTCGATATCGCTGCAGCCACATATGGCAGCGTTGTCTACTCCAGGTATTCGCCTGAAATGGTAACTTCCCTGCCTAGAAGTTGCAGCGGAGACGACTTGGTAAAGTCAGTGAAGAGCAGATGGGACTATCGGATGGCGCCGCTAAGGCTGCCTTCGTTCTTCAAGTTGCTTGCAGCGAGCATCGTTGGAGGATCAGCGATAACAACATCATTTGTCAAGAAGGTGAATGACTTCAAGGTAAGGGACCCGAACAAATATTCTGAGGTAATGAAGCGCCTGAACACCGAGAATGTTATCGCAATAAATGCGCTCAAGCGCGTAAATAAAGGAAATGATGTAGAGGGCAACACGCAGAAGTTCCGATCAGCATTCGAGACTGGATGGGCCATCACAAAGCTGCTCGGCTATCTGAGCGGTGCTGAGATAGTCGATGCTGATGTCGAGAATCTTATAGAGGAGAGCAAGATCAACGGAGCCTACGTAGCCAAGACCCCAGGTGCCGGAGGCAGGGATGCGATTGTGGCTCTGGCCAAGGGGCAGATGTCGTATGATGCACTGAAACTATCATGGTCTAGAAAAAAAGAGCTGAACGTTCTTGACGTCAGAACTTCTAACACTGGATTCGCATCGGAGTGAGATCAGGATTTCAACATCGGCTCCAGATGCTTCAGCATGTCTGAGACCATCTCGTTGAGGCCATAATTGTGCTTCCAGTTCCAGTCTTTTCTTGCTGCTGAGTCGTCTATTGACTTCGGCCATGAGTCTGCAATCTGCTGCCTGAAATCTGGCTTGTATGAGATCTCAAACTCCGGAATGCGCTTTTTGATCTCCGCAGCAATTTCTCCAGGTTCAAAGCTTACGGCTGTAAGGTTGTAGCTTGTGCGTATGCTTATCTTCGAAGGGTCCGCTTCCATGAGCTCTATCGTCGCTCTGACCCCATCATCCATATACATCATTGGAAGGTAGGTTCCTGCCTTTAGGAAGGAGGTGTATTTTTTCTCCTTCAGCGCACCGTAGAATATTGCAATTGCGTAATCTGTTGTTCCTCCGCCTGGCGGTGTTTTCCAGCTGATCAGGCCTGGATAGCGCAGGCTTCTGATATCGATGCCATATTTCTTGAAATAGTAGTTTACCAGAAGCTCACCTGCTACTTTCGTGACTCCATACATCGTGGACGGTTCAAGCACTGTGCGTTGTGGCGTGTTGTAAAGAGGTGGCAGCGCAGCGATTGAGCTGGGCCAGAAGACCCTTAGCTCCTTCCCAGTCTGCTTCTTGTCTTTGGCTATGTCCAGAATATTCTTCAGGCTTCCCATATTCACATTATATGCGAGATCCGGATCTTGTTCGCCTTTGGCCGACAATATCCCGACAAGGTGGTAGACTGTGGCTATGTCGTATTTGGAAATGAGGCTTTCCAGAAGTTTCTTGTCTCCTGCATCCCCGATCTCATGAATGCCCGAATCTTCAGGTACGTTCTTGTGGTATAGGGCAATGACGTTCTCTTTTCCGTATTTTTCTCTCAATGCCGGAACAAGCTCAGAGCCTATCTGCCCTGCAGCGCCTGTAACTAGGATCTTCATAAGGAGAATAGGTATGGAAGGGATTTAAAACCGAGCCAGTTAGTTGTCACAATTCGTTTATCAACGAATCGAATTTGCTTGTTAGTAGGCTTTTAATAACTTAAACGCGAAGTTGAATTGGTGTTTTTATGAACCAACAGCTTCAGAACGACCTAAAGGCCGAATTGGAAGATCTGGAAAGCAAGAACCTACTGTGGAATCCCAGAACTCTCGAAGGCCCATCTGCCGGAAAAGCGATGGTCGCAGGCAAGGAAGTCGTAATGCTCTGCTCGAACAACTACCTCGGGCTTTCGAACAGCAGGGTGCTCAGGAAGGCAGCAATTGCCGCGATCAAGAAATACGGCGCCGGTTCGGGAAGCGTGAGGCCGATTGCAGGGACTATGGACTTGCACTTGCAACTAGAGGAGGCTATTGCAAGATTCAAGCATACAGAGGATGCAATCTACTACAATTCTGGGTTTACCGCAAACAGTGGGGCCATACCTGCTCTGGTTCGGGAAGGCGATTTCATCATCTCTGACGAACTTAACCACGGTTCTATCATAGACGGAGTCAGGCTGACAAAGGGAGAAAGGACTGTATACAAGCACAGGGATATGGGCGAATTGGAGATGAGGCTGAAAGAAGCTCAGGCAAAGAACCCGAAAAGGATACTTGTCATAAGCGATGGAGTCTTCTCAATGGACGGAGAC
>JASHTX010000009.1 GCA_030040335.1 Microcaldota archaeon | reverse complement strand
AGCCATTTTCTCACTCCAATACTTCCCTGACCCCCTTTATATTAGTATCTAGCAAAAATGTATCGTTGAAATATCTTTCCTTTAGCCCAGCTCTATCGCCTCGCAAGCTCGGCTCATGAGGGGCTTAAGTTCGCACCCAAACTACTGAGCAGCGACGTTGAAGTATTCCTTGAACTTGTTGGTCAGCATTATCTTCTTGCTCCTGCCCTGCTTCTTCCGCTCTACGAATCCTTTCTCCTCAAGTTCCTTCATATGCTCGTATGTAGACGCTCCGAAGATCTTAACAAGCTGGCTCTGCATTGTGTTGCTGTTCTTGCTCATGTAAGCCAGTATCCTGAGCGCGCCCTTCCCTATGTCAGGCCCGCTTGCCAGCGAGCTGACCTTGCTTGCGTAAGGCTCCCTGAGCGAGAACATGTACTTCTTGTCTATCTCGAGTATCTGAAGTGCGCTGTCCTTTGTCTCATAATCTGCCATAAGTTTCTTCACCATCTCCTCAACGTGCCCCACAGATGCTATGCCAGTTATGTTTGAGAGGTCCTGTACGCTGAGCGCGTTCGGAGACATGAAGAGTGCCGCCTCTATAAGCTTCTTGTAGTCCAGTTGTCCTTCCATTCGGATTCCTAGTTGTTCATGCCTATTATGATCTCGTCAAAAAATCGCTCTTGCAGCAGGAAGATTCTGCCCTTGTTAGCGAGAAAGAGGAGCGGTATGAAGACATCAAGAAGGGGTTCGTCCCTTTTTGCTACGTCACAGAGAGCCGAGAACGTGATCATTTTGCTCTGGTCCACATTCTTCTCGACCAAAGAGTATATGGTCTCTATGTCCATCTCCACATCGGCTCTGGGGAAGTTCATGGGAATGGACGTTATCTCGTTTGCAGCTGCCGTCTCCTTGTATTCCTTGAGCTTCATTGCCTCTTCAAGTGCAGAAATAAGTTCAGCAAGCGTGACGCGTCTTCTCTGAGGCAGCCTAAGCCTGACAGAGAGAGGCTCTACGGCAACAGAGGGCCTTATGAAATCTTCCTGGGCTGCATCTTCTGCGGCGTTGTGCTCTTCGAGTTCGAGCATCTCGCTCTTCAGCCTAAGAAGTATCGCTGCGGCGAGTATTATGTTAGCTGGTACCCTTAGGTCCAGAACCTTCATTCTCCTGACGACATCGACGTATCTTCCTACTATCTCTATTATGTCTATGTCCCAGGGATTGAGCTCGTTATTCTTGACAAGTTCGAGGAGTATATCCTTCCAGGTAGCCTCACTAACGAACTTTTCAATATCGAAATTGGTTACGCTTACTGCTGCCTCGGCAGTCTGCATCAAATGTCGCCGTAATTCATACGAAATATAGGAATAAATATCTTTTCACTGCCTGAACTCTAGAACTCGGTTCTAAACTCTGAGTTGGCAGGATAAGCAACTACCTCATTGCTCCTCAAAAGCGCCACCAACCGTGTGTAAAGACTTAGCACCTCATTACCTTTGGGAGTGAGAGCATAGCCAGTCCCTTCAGGTCTATGCACCGCAACGGGCTTTACCAATTCACTTGCCAATAGAGGTTTTAGATGCTCTATGAGGCCGTCCCAGCTCAGGTTTGCCGTTCTTAGGATATTTGACGGTCTAACAGGCTCACCCTTCCTTGCCAAAGAGTCCAGTATGGCAAGGTCCATCTCCAACCTGCTTCGCCTATCTGCTGTCTTCTTGTGCATAAAAACGGATTTCTAGCTTTCTCTTACATGATTTAATAATATTCGCTTTATTTTTGCCTTTCTGACAATGGAACTTTAATATCTTTAGCTGCCTATTTTTCTAGATATAATGCCTCCTGCTTTTCAGAACGAGTCAACATACAGAAACTATCTTGAGCAGGACAAAGAAGGGGAATTCGACAGCCTTTTTGATGGGGCTGTGGCAAAGGTGAAGAGGGAGGTACTCGGAAAGAAGTTCCCGATGTACATAGGCGGGAAGGAGGTATATGCGAATGAGGAGATAGTTGAAACCTCTCCGATAGACGGCACTCTGATAGGAAGGTTCCAGAAAGGAACAAGAGAGCACGCAAACCAGGCTGTTGCCGCTGCGCTTGCAGCGTTTGATGACTGGAGGAGCAGAGATTACAAAGATCGCGTTAAGATCTGCAGAGATGCTGCTCAGGCTTTTAGGAAACAGAAGTTCGTCGTTGCTGCGATACTCAGCATAGAGAACGGGAAGACAAGGTATGAGTCGGTAGGCGAGGTAGACGAGGCTATAGACTTCCTGAACTATTATGCAATGGAGATGGAGAAGAACAAGGGCTTCGCAAGGAAGGCCGTCCTTTCCGGGAGTAGCAAGGAGGTCAAGGCGGGCTTTCAGGGCGCGCCAGGCAGGGAGGAAAAGATAACTATCGCGCTCAGACCGTATGGTGTCTTCGGAGTGATTGCTCCTTTCAACTTTCCGATATCAATATCGGCTGGCATGAGCAGCGGCGCATTGATAACGGGCAACACTGTTGTATTCAAACCATCATCAACCGATAATATGACAATGCTGACCGGCTTAAAGATCTACGAGATATTCAAGGAAGCGGGGGTGCCAGATGGCGTCTTCAACTACATAACAGGGCCTGGTTCAGAGGTAGGCGACGCCCTGGTTGCCAGCAAGGATGTCAGCGGTATTGTTTTTACAGGCTCCAGGGCAACAGGCCTGGGAATGATAAAGGAGACTTATGACCTTGGACTGCAGAAAGTCTTCGTAGTGGAGATGGGAGGTAAGAACCCGACCATAGTCTCGAAGACGGCGAACATAGACGACGCAGTTGCAGGTGTGACGAGCGCAGCTTTCGGCTATGACGGCCAGAAATGCAGCGCTTGCTCACGTGTCTATGTGCACGAGTCGGTCAGGGACGACTTTGTGGGCAAGCTTGTGGAGAGAGTGAAGGAGTTCAGGGTCGGAAACCCTCTGGAGAAAGGAGTCTACATGGGGCCGCTGATAAGCGGCAAAGCACTTGAAAGGTACAAGATGAGTGTAGAGGAAGCGGAGAGGGAAGGCAGGATCTTGTGCGGAGGCGGCATGGTAGAAACTGGATTGAAAGGGGCATACGTAGAGCCTACGGTGGTAGAACTGAAGCAGGAGAGCAGGCTGATGCACGAGGAGATCTTCGTTCCGATACTTGCTCTGAATACATTCAAGACATTTGACGAGGCGCTGAGAAAGGCCAACGACGTGGAGTACGGGCTGACTGCAGGCGTCTACAGCGGGAGTAGGAAAGAAATAAAAGAGTTCTTGGCTAATATACAGGCTGGAGTTGTGTACGTTAACAGGAGAACCAGCTCTACGACGGGTGCGATCGTTGGAGCGCACACTTTTGTCGGTTGGAAGCACAGCGGCCTCACCGGCAAGGGAACGGGCAGCAGGTTCTATCTGCAGCAATTCCTCAGGGAACAGAGCCAGGCCGTTGTGAAATGAGATGAATCGGGGGAGACATGATGAAGATAGAAGATGACCAGTTTACTTTTGACGATGTACTCATAGTGCCCAGGACATCCAGACTGGAATCAAGGCGGGATACTGACGTCTCGGTCCACCTTACAGAGAACATAAAGCTGGGCGTACCGATAGTCAGCGCAAACATGGACACGGTCACAGAGGCGACCATGGCCATAACGCTTGCCAGGCTCGGCGGAGTTGGAGTGATACACCGCTTCAACAAGATAGAGGAGGAAGTTGAGGAGATCAGGAAGGTCAAGAGGGCGCAGAGCGTTGTGATAGAGAGGCCGTACACCGTCAGCCCCAGAACAACACTCGCGGAACTGAAGAAGATAATAGATGAGAACGGGGTAGGAAGCTTTGCAGTAGTTGAGGGAAGCAAACTTGTAGGAATTGTGACAAACAGAGATTACAAATTCGAAACAGACACGAGGAAGAGCGTAAGGGACATAATGACAAAGGAGCTCATAACGGCAAGGCACGACATAGGCATAGAGGAGGCAAAGAAGATACTTGCAAAGAACAAGATAGAGAAGCTGCCGCTCGTCGATTCGAGGGGCAACCTCGCTGGCATGATAACGGCAAAGGACATCAGCATATCGGAAAGCTATGGCAGCGCCTCGAAGGACAAGAAGGGAAGACTGATGGTAGGGGCGGCTGTCGGCATAAGCGGAGATTACAAGGAAAGGCTTGAGGCGCTGGTTGCTGCAGAAGCGGATTTCATAGTTGTGGATGTTGCAAACGGATATCTGGCCAAGACTGCGGAGACGGTAAAGCACGTCAAGAAAGATTACGATGTTGATGTTGTCGCAGGCAATGTGGCGACAAAAGACGGCGTACTCAGCCTGAAGAAGGCAGGAGCAGACTGCGTCAAGGTCGGCATAGGACCGGGCAGCGCCTGCCTGACAAGGCCTGTCGCTGGGGTGGGCTACCCTCAACTGAGTGCAATAATGAACTGCGCGGATCTGGGAGTGCCGATAATAGCAGACGGCGGCATACGCAAGTCTGCAGACCTGGCCAAGGCGATAGCCGCGGGGGCGAGTGCGGTCATGATAGGCAGCATGCTGGGCGGCACAGACGAGAGCCCGGGATACGTTGTCACCAAGTCAGGCACAAACTACAAGTTCTACAGGGGCATGGCCTCAATTCATGCGTTTGCTGCGAAATCTGGCAAGCTAGAAGACGGCGCTGACATAGAGCAGTACACACCAGAAGGCGCGGAGATGCTCATCCCCTACAAGGGAGGCGCTGCCAAGATAGTCTACAACCTGGTTGGCGGTCTGAAATCAGCGATGACATACTGCGATGCTGCCAACGTAAAGGAGTTCCAGAAAAACGCCAGCTTCGTAAAGATAACAGAGGCAACCAAAAG
>JASHTX010000099.1 GCA_030040335.1 Microcaldota archaeon | reverse complement strand
CATACAAAGTATTATATACAACCGTATCGTAAAGGTACCTATATCGTTTCTGTTTTTGACAGGATGATGGCTAAAAGGATAGAGTCGGCATTTTGAAAAAAATGGAAGGCCATGGGCCTCGTCCGTTTCTTCTTTTTACGGTTAGAAAGTGTAATAATGAAACAATTTTCAGAGATGAATCTAAAACCAGCGGTAGTTGAAGCGCTGAACAGAATGAACTTCACTACGGCCACTGAGGTACAGGAACTCACGATACCTGCAGCGATGCAGGGGAAGGACCTGATAGTAAGGGCCAAGACGGGAACGGGCAAGACCTGCGCATTTTTGGTTCCCATAATGCAGCGGAACATAGAAAGCAGGCAACCTGAGGTGCTGATAATGGCGCCGACAAGAGAGCTTGCCGTGCAGATATACGAAGTTGCGGTCAAGCTGAGGCACGCGAGGAGGGACAGCGTAGCCGTGGTCTACGGCGGCGCATCGATAAATATGCAGACGCAGGCCCTGAGCAGGAGTCCAGACCTGATAATAGGCACGCCTGGCAGAATAACGGATTTGTTCAAGAGGGGCGCGCTTAGGCTCGACGGGATAAGATTCTTGGTGCTCGACGAAGCTGACACTATGTTCGATATGGGCTTCATAAACGCGATAGAGTTCATACTTGCGAAGACACCGAGGACGAGGCAGACTCTGCTCTTCTCGGCCACGATGCCCAAGAGGATAATGAACATCGCAAGGCAGCACATGAACGCGCCGGAGCACATAAGCGTCGGCAGCGAGGAGGAGCCGGTGGTGGAAAAGATATCCCATTTCTACGCGGCATCCGACCGCGAGCTGAAATTTGCGACGTTGCTTGCGTACATAGGCAGGCACAACCCAAGGAAGGCAATAATATTCGTGAGGACGCAGCACGAGGCAAGCATGATACATGACACACTCGCTGACCAGGGAATAGCGGCGATGCTGATGCACGGAGGGCTGTCGCAGGCGAGAAGGGAAAGATCGCTCAAGGAGTTCGCAGACAGGGGCAGGTTCCTGGTCGCGACGAACATAGCTGCGAGAGGCATAGACATCAAAGGAATATCGGACATAATCAACTTCGACGCACCCGACGACCCGAACGTGTACGTGCACAGGGTAGGGAGATCTGCGAGGATGGATGCCGATGGCAGGGCGTTCACGATAGTGAGCCACGATGAGAGGCGGTTAATCAGGATAATAGAGCACGAGAACAACGTGAACATGGAACAGTTGAACCTGGAAACAGCTCAGTACGCGCACATCAGGGCGTTCAGGCACAGGAGGAGCTTAAACAGAGAAGTGCAAGGCGGACATCACGGTTCGCACAGGCCTAGAGAAGAACATGAGCATCACAATGGAGAAAGAAATCGTGGCGGTTACCGACATGGTGACAATTCGTACGGAAGAAGAAGATTCAGGTAATCTTCAAACTCTAAAAGCAGTCTCGTTTTTCCTATATGCAACAAACAAGCAAAAAATCTCTCTAAAACCTAGTAAACCTTCGGAAATCCATTTTTTGGGCTCGAGGGAGCTAAAAAATGGAGGCACAGGGAATCGAACCCAGACCTTCACCGTGTAAGGGTGACGTCCTACCACTAGACAATGCCTCCTCCAAACGTTGATACCGTCTTCTTCAAAATTAATAAGGCTTCTTACGACGCAAAAGCGAAACGTATCAAAACTTTTATATACCTTTGATTGGAAAAGCCTTCATGAAAACTAACATGCTGATTGTTATCTGTGCTGTGGTTGCGCTTTTGATAGGATTTGGAATAGGAGTCTTTTCGGCTCCTTACATACTCTTCAGCGGCCATCACTATGGATCAGGGGGCGGAGGAAGCTTCAGCCGCAACAGAACTACCACCATCGCCACAGTCCATTATAACTATTCTGTTAACATAGCGACACTGCCTGGTATAGGCCAATATCTGGTGAACTCTACTGGCTGGGCGCTTTACATGTACACTCCTGACACGCCGTTCAGCGGCAAGAGCACGTGCTACGGACAATGCGCCATAGTCTGGCCCATATTCTATACCGCAAATCTGACAGTCGAACCTGGCATAAACGCCTCACTCTTCAGCGTAATAAACAGGACCGACGGCACAAAGGAGATTACCTTCAATGGCTACCCACTCTACTACTATGAGTATGACACCGGCTCTGGAAACATAAACGGGCAGAACGTCGGCCAGGTCTGGTATGTAATGTCTCCTCAGGGTACAATAATCTACAATAGCACGAAGTGAATGGGATAATTGGGTGCCAGGAGTTCCCGTAGCAAGGATGTACAAAACAACCATACTCTTGCTTATCCTGGTAATCGCGGTAAGCAGCTACTTCCTGAACCAGTTCCCGTATTCTGTCATACTGGCTGTTATAACGTGCCTGATCATAGAGGCTGCGATCAAGAAGGTACACCACAAGAGGCAGCTGGAGATCTCATACACTGCGATAATAACCGGACTGATAATAGGCTCCGTGGCTCCCAGCAACGCTCCTGCGGTGGCGATAGTACTGGCGTCTATCATAGCCGTTATGTCGAAGCTTTTCATAAAAGTTAAGGGCAGCAACATCTTCAACCCTGCCTCGTTTGGCCTCGTCATTGCCCTGGCGCTCTTCGGGATCGGCGACTCTTGGTGGGTGGCTGCTCCTTTTGCCGTATATGGCGTGCTGATTACTATCACGCCTCTGCTCATTATTTGTTCGTGGGAGGCTAGGCGGCTGTACGTTGGGGCCTCTTTCGCTATAGCGTCTTTCGCTGCGCAGCTGCTGCTCGGCGGAACTGCTGCCCTGTCTGTTGCAGCCCTGTGGACCACCGCGGTAAGCGTCAACTATTTCCTTGCATTCATAATGGCGTGCGAACCCAAGACTTCGCCTGTCAAGAAGCAGATGCAGGTGATCTACGGAGTCGGACTTGCGTTACTGGTTACTGTGCTGAGCCTCTCAAGGCTTCCCTATCCGTTACAGCTCGCAATTCTTGCTGCAAACCTGGCCTATGCGTTTTACAGAACCAGGACCGGTTCGAGATAGGCGGCATCCTACTTTGAATGCCTATTGTAGAACTTGTTGATCTTGTTTATCGCATCTTCCAGTATCTCTTCAGGAGCCAAAGAGACTAGCCTTACGTGGTTCCCGTCTCCGAAGCCCGAACCTCTTGTTATCTGGACCAGCTCCTCCGTAAGAAGGAGGTCTGTGAGCTTCTTGTCGTCCTTTATCTTCAGATTGTCGAAGTTCACTCTTGGGAATATGTAGAAAGCGCCTCTCGGCACCACCGTGTGCATGTACTCGCTCTCGTTTATCAGCTTTGCAGCGAAGTTTACCCTTTTCTCTATGCCTCCGACTAGCGTTTTCAGGGCCTTCTTGTGATCCTTCTGATTTGTGAGGGTTTCCACCATTGCATACTCTGCGGGGGTGTTGCTCGAGAGTCTCGTCACCGCGAAGTTCTCCATCTTCTCCATTATGGTTTCAGAGATCTTGTCATCGTTCGGAATCACGACAAAACCGAGCCTGAAACCTGTCGCGTCGAAATTCTTCGAAGCCCCGTTCAGTATCACGTATGGTATGCCCTTCGCAATTTCGCATATGCTCGTGAACTTGGCCTTGTTGAAGACAAGCTCATCGTATATCTCGTCGCTTATGAGCAGTATGCCGTACTCATTAGCGAGATCCACTATCTCTTCGAGTATGTTCCTAGAAAGCACTGTGCCGGTCGGGTTGTTAGGGTTTGTCAGCAACATGTACTTTACTCGCTTGGATTTGCCTTCGCGCTTGAGGCTGCGTTCGAGGCTTTCCGTGTCCACGTTCCAGTTGTTGCTTTCGTCATACTTCTCGAAGATCGGGTTTCCTCCGAAAAGTTTCATATATGGCACGTAGACTGTGTAGTAAGGCCTAAACAGTATGGCCTTGTCTCCTTCGTTTATCAGCGTGGAGTTTATCATCACCAGGGCTTCACTCAGGCCCTGCGTTATTAGGACGTTGTCCGGTCCTGCATTTAGCCCATACATTCTTTTGTACCTCAGGGCTACGGCCTCCTTAAGCTCAGGAACTCCTATCGCCATGGAGTAGCCAGTGTGTCCCTCTCTGAGTGCCTTCACGTAAGCGTCTACGGTGTACTTGGGAGTCTTGAAGTAAACTGCCGGATCCCCCCTGTTCAGCTTTATTACTTTCTTGCCCGACTTGATCAACTTGTACGCCAGCTTGTCCTGTTCCTCTATCGGATTGTTGACGTACTTGCTCCTATAAGATATCAACCCCATGCAATCCCAGATACTAAACTTGCAAAGTTTAAATTACCTCTTCTCCACCAGTCTTGCTTTATCTATCAGGTACGCGCCGTTCATGCCTTTTCCCTCTACGTGTGCCTTCTCCACTTCTATACTTTTCTTGAAGAGCGGCGCGTCCAGTACAAATGTTTCTGCCTCTCCGCCTTCGAAGACGAGGTTTATTCCGTGCTTCCTGTTGGCCTCGATCAGCTCTTCTATGACCCTTCCGTCTATCCTCTTCCCAAGCAGCGAAAGGTTAAGACCTTCAGCAGAGACAGACGTTATTATTGCGTTGAAACTGTCCGAAATCTCGTGCAACTCCTCCAGCGGCTCTATGTGCCACAATGGCGCGATATGCTCTATCTGCAGCTTTTTCGCTATGGCGTTTATGCGGTCTGCCTGGTATTTGCTGAACGTAGCGCCTGTTACTAGCGTCTTTACGTTATTCCTCTTCAGGACGTCTTCCAGATCTTTCAGTTCTTCTTCCTTCTTTCCTTCTGTCGCTCCGAAGACGTGTGTTATCCCCAATGCCTCCGCCTGCAGTCTCGTAAGATCTATATTCGGATAATGGAACATGTAGCTTTCCTTGTTGGCGCTCTTCATAGTAATTAGTAGGTCGATCTTTACGCCGAGCTCCATCGCCTTGTGAAGTGCAAGCGTAGAGTCCTTGCCTCCGCTGAAAAGGCAAGCATTTGTCATGCGTTCTGCCTTTCTATCTTCTTCTTCACGTGCTTTAGCGCCGAGAATGTGTCCCTTTCCATCTCATCAAGTCTGAAGGAGATGTATCCCGCCTCTTTCTTCAGCTTCGGGAGGAGTATGTACTCCAGGGCGTTCACCCTTCTCTTCACCTTGTCTATTTCCAGAATAAGCCTTCTGAGGCTCTGCTCCCTCTTCGCCGTATCGATTATCATGTCCTTGACTCCGCTGAACGCATCCTCGACGTCGCTGACCGCAAGGCTGGTCTGAAGCTGATCAGAGCCCATGCTTTCCTCGTGAAGTTTCTCTATCTCAGGAATGCGCACTCCCATCACGTTCTTAACGCTCATGTTTATCTTGGACGCGTCTTTGACGTAGATGCTTGCCTGCTCCAGTTCAAAGTCGCCTGAGAATGTGGATGCTATCACTGTGGTCTTATACGCGGCCTCGAGCGTCTGCTGCAATCGCTCCCTGTCGCTCTTCGAATCCTTCAGCATCTTGAAGAACTCTATGACCAGCGCCTCTCTCTTCCTCTTGAGCAGGTCGTGGCCCTTCCTGGCAAGGACTATGCTCTTCCTGGTGTTTATCAGGTTCATCCTTGTTGGGTTCTTTGGCATTACTTCGCCTTCCTGTGCTTGGCGTGGTACTTCTCTATGTGCTCCCTCTTTATCCTCGTCAGTTCCTCTTCGGGCAGCTCCGATAGGAGATCCCAGCCGATGTCCAGAGTCTTGTCGATCTCCCTGTCTTCGTACTCGCCCTGCGTCAGGAACTTCTTCTCAAAGTCCTCTCCGAACTTCAGGTATCTCTTGTCGCTGTCACTCAATGCCTCTGCTCCTATTATTGCGCTGAGGCTTCTCGACTCCTGCGCGCGTGCATAAGCGCCGTAAAGCTGGTCTGCAACTCCTCTGTGGTCTTCTCTGGTCTTTCCGGTTCCTATGCCGTTGTTCATAAGCCTTGAAAGAGACCCAAGCGGGTTCACAGGAGGATAAAGCCCCTTGTTGCTGAGCTCTCTGCTCAGGAAGACCTGTCCTTCAGTGATGTATCCTGTCAGGTCAGGTATCGGGTGCGTGACATCGTCTCCGGGCATCGTGACTATGTTGAGCTGTGTTATGCTTCCCTTCTTCCCGGTGACTATTCCAGCCCTTTCGTAGATGCTCGCGAGATCCGTGTACATGTATCCGGGGTATCCCCTTCTTCCCGGTACTTCCTCCCTTGCGCTTGCAAGCTCTCTGAGTGCCTCGCAGTAATTGGTCATGTCTGTAAGCATGACAAGAACGTGCATGCCCTTTTCGAATGCAAGGAACTCGGCAGTGGTCAGCGCCAGTCTAGGAGTCAGTATTCTCTCTATGCTAGGGTCGTCTGCGAGGTTTATGAATGCGACCGTCCTCTTTAGCGCCCCTGTTTTCCTGAAGTTGTTTATGAAGAACGATGCATCGTCATAAGTTATGCCGATTGCTCCAAATACTACAGCAAAGCTCTCGCTCTGCTTCTTTACCTTTGCCTGTCTCGCTACCTGCGCTGCGAGCCTGTTGTGTGGCAGACCTGCACCTGAGAAGATAGGCAGTTTTTGGCCTCTGACCAGGGTCATGAGTCCGTCTATCGAAGATACTCCGGTCTGTATGAAGTCCTCAGGCATCTGTCTTGATGCTGGGTTTATCGGTTCGCCGTTTATGTCTCTCTCTTCCTCGACCTTGAAGCTGCTGTGAGCATCCTTGGACCTTCCCTGGCCGTCGAAGACCCTGCCGAGCATCTCCTCTCCGACTCCAAGCTTGAATGTCTCGCCCAGGAAACTGACGCTGGTCGTCTTTATGTTTATGCCGCTCGTCGGCCCGAATACTTGGACTACCGCATATCCCTCTGCACTTTCTATCACCTGACCAAGCCTTTCTTCGCCGCTCTCAAGCTTTACCTTTGTTATCTCTCCGTATGCCGCGTTCCTTACCGAGTCTACCACAAGCAACGGACCAGAAACCTTGCCAAGCGTCTTGTATTCTATCTCAAACTTCATGATTTCACCTTGGATTCCATCATGCCCTGTTCGGCAACCAACTTCCTGAACTCAGAGTCTGTCTCAGCGATTATCTTCTTGCCCTCGCTCTCCGCCTCAGCTTCCTTCAGCTCCTTCACTCTCGCGAGCTTCTTGACAATCTCCAGCGTCATTATGCTGTCGCTGTTCACACCCTTCACTGCGGCATCGCTCGCCATGTCTCCGAAGTGAAGTATCGTTTTCAGCATCACACTCTGTTTCTTCAGGCTGGTGTATGCATCGACTTCATCGAAGTCGCTCTGTCTCAGGAAGTACTCTCTCATCATCCTTCCGACTTCCAGGAGGACTCGCTCTGTGTCAGGAAGCGCATCCTCTCCGACCAGCTGCACGATGTCCTTGAGCTCCGCCTCCTTCTGGAGCAGCGCCTGCGCCTTGCCCCTCATTGCTTCGAACTCCTCTCCCAGATTGTCCGCATACCATTTCTGAAGCGTTCCAGTGTAAAGCGAGTAGCTGCTGAGCCAGTTTATTGCCGGGAAGTGCCTTGAACTCGCCAGCGCAGCGTCAAGAGCCCAGAAGGTCTTGACCACACGAAGCGTTCCCTGAGATACTGGTTCTGAAAGGTCTCCTCCAGGCGGCGATACCGCGCCGATCACTGTAACAGATCCCACCTTTCCGTTGAGCGTCTTCACCTTGCCGGCACGTTCATAGAATTCTGCAAGCCTTTTCGGTAGGTAAGCCGGATAGCCTTCCTCGCCGGGCATCTCCTCCAGTCTTGTGGATATCTCTCTCATCGCCTCGGCCCATCTTGATGTAGAGTCGGCCATGAGCGCTACGTCATAACCCATGTCTCTGAAGTATTCAGCTATGGTTATCCCGGTGTAGATGCTCGCTTCTCTTGCAGCCACGGG
>JASHTX010000098.1 GCA_030040335.1 Microcaldota archaeon | reverse complement strand
GAAGTCTGCATGATCTTTGTAGTTCATTATCCATGCCACATTTTCTCCATCCACTAGATACGTAGGATTCCTCCATTTGATCACTTCCTTCGAATCCGGCAGCGCTTTCTTGACGATTGCCCTCAACCTATTAGTCAGAGCCCTCGTTTTGGGATCAAGTTTCTTCACGTACTCGTCAACGTCGTTCACGAAGTCACCCAGTTTTCATTGCAGGGGGAGAGATTTGAACTCTCGAAGGCACTAGGCCACAGGATCTTAAGTCCTGCGCGTTTTTCCGTGGCTGATGCCAAACCAGACTCTGCCACCCCTGCATTCAGCGTGATGTCAGCCTACAGAAGGCGGTCCAGATACCTCTTCGGCCTTGCTGTAGTGCTCGCGGGAAGTCTTTGCCTGCTTCATCATGTCCCTGACTCTTGATTCGACCTCCTTTGCTTCCTTCTCAAGGTCCTGTAGGTCGATATCTATGTTCATCAGTTTCTGCAATCCTTGGATTGCTATCTCGGCGTACTTGGGATCCATTACTGCAGGATCCACCTCTACGAGCAGGTTTGTCATCGGAATCTTGAACTCCCTCGCGCCAGTTATCAGCAGCGCGCTCACACCTGCGATGACGCCCTCGCGCACCGGCTTTAATCCTTCTTTTGTAGCTTTTTTTACGGTCTCAGGATCTGATGAGATTATATAGGTAATGTCGCTCTGTTTCTGAGCAGGCATGCCGCCTATCGAGACCACTCTGCTTATCCCTGTCTTCCTTATGAAAGAGAGAAGTTCGTTTGCCAATTGGTAGACTACGTTCTGCGGTATCGTGAACTCGGACAGCACCACGACCAGTTTGTTCTTGGTGTCCATGTACAGCCTCGCGGTGTGCATTGGCACGCCGTCGTGCACCGCTGCTATAGGCGGGAAGAGGTCGCTCTCGATGTGACCGATGCTGCTCATCCCCAGTTTCTCTATCATGTAGCTAGCGGCCATGGGGCCCACGAGGCCCGCGCCAGGAAAGCCCTCTATCAGCGTGTAGCCCTTGAGGTTCACTTCTGAATGAAGCACGATCTCGATCATAGCATCAATTGGATTGAGCAAGCAAAGTATAAAAAGAGAGCATTATTAACGCAATTTCCCGACTCCTTGTATTTTACTGACGTCATTTCGACGATAGATATATAAACTGTGTCAGGCATTTACTATCGTGATTTAATGGCTGAAAGAATGACTCGTGAGAGAGTATCCAGAGAAGACGGCTATCTTTACTACCTGGGTAAGGACGGCTATGTGTGGAGGACACCGATGAAGACGAACACAAGGGGAAGGAAGTCAAGAGTCGGCAGTGAGAAGGTTATGAGGGCAGAGGGCTATCTCTACTTCATAGACAAGGCCGGCTATGTAGCAAGGGCAAAGATGAACAGAAAGGGCAGAAGGTAAGTTTTTTGGGGGCTTCGGCCCCTCTTTTTATTTAAGGCGGCTGCTTACTGTCGCTATTTTTCGAGAGAAATCTAAAACCGAAATGTGCAGGCTACTTTTTAAGCTTTAAGACAAAATCTCAATCATGGCAGCGGATTACCCTGTTAGGGTAAACAATGTTACAAAGGTGTACGAGTCAGGAGAGATAAAGGTAGAGGCACTGAAGAAAGTATCCTTCACGCTAAAACAGGGTCAGTTTGTCGCGATAGTGGGGCCTTCTGGCAGCGGCAAGTCAACACTCATGCACATGCTCGGCACCATAGACAGACCGACAAGCGGAGAGATATACATAGACGGTCTTGCCACCTCGAAAATGACAGGTGATGAGCTTGCGGAGTTCAGGAACAAGAAACTAGGCTTTGTTTTCCAGAGCTTTAACCTGATCACGGGCCTCGACGCGGAGAAGAACGTAGAGCTGCCGCTTATGATAGTCGACATGCCTCAGGCAGAGAGGAGGAAAAGGGCCGATGCCCTGCTGACACAGCTCGGCCTTGGAGAAAGGCTGAAGCTCAAGCCAACGCAGCTAAGCGGGGGAGAGCAGCAGAGGGTTGCGATTGCACGCGCGCTGGTAAACGAGCCAACGCTGGTGCTGGCCGACGAGCCGACAGGCAACCTTGACACAAAGTCTGGAGACGAGGTTATAAGATTGCTCAGGGGGATATCGAAAAGCAGAAAGGTCACGATAATAATGATCACACACAACCTAGACATAACCAAGCATTGCGATCGCGTCATACACATAAAAGATGGTACGATAGAGAAAGATGTGATGAATTGAAGACAAACGACATTTTGAAGATAATGTTGCTGTTCGCGGCGCTTGCACCCACGGTAGTGCTTGCAACAACAAGCGGCCCAACGCCCATACCTCCGCCGCCCGCTTTCCAGATAAGCACATCAACGCTCACCCTGTGCAGGGGAATCCAGAACAACATAAAGGTATTGGTGACTAACCCTGGAGCGACGAACATGACCAGCCTTCAGGTGGGCCTGGTTGCATCGAGAAATGTGTACGCGATAGGCAACGGCACAGTGAACGAGGCAACGATCCCGGCAAACGGCAGCATAAGCGTCAATCTTCCCATTTTCGTCAGCCTTAACACCTCAAACCTTGTCTCCGCAGGCGTAACAGTGAACTACAACTATTTCGAACTCTATTCAGACAGCGAGATAAGGAACGTAAGCTTCGGGGTTGAGACCTGCCCATCTCAGCTGTTGGTGCAGACAAACCAGATAATTACTTCGGGTCAGGTGGAGAACATAACACTGAACCTTACGAACGTAGGCAACACAACACTGAGCGCGATCTCGCTCCAGATGTCAATACCTTCTGTGGATGCGGCAATACTGACAACCCAGCCGATCAGCGTGGGCAGCCTGAGTGCCGGACAAACAAAGAGCGTGAAGGAGAAAACATTTGTCTTTAGTGACGCAGCCCAAACGTTCCCTCTGAACGTTTCTCTGGAGCTCTACAAGGGCACCAACCCAGTCCAGATACTGGACACTTTTCCAACGCTCTCAATAGGAATAATAAACATGACCGGATCGAGCATAACGTTCTCGCCATCGAGCCCTACAACAGGATCAATCTTCTCTGTCTCGATGATACTCACAGACACTGGAACAACGGGGGCAACGGCCGTAACGGTAACTCCGGAACCGCCGGGCGGCATAACGGTATATGGAACTGGTTCTAACTTCGTAGGCGATATGTCCGTAGACACGCAGGTGCCGGTCACAATGACGCTGATAGCCAACGCGTCTCTGAAAAAGGGCACATACACCATACCTGTAGTCATAAGCTACCTGAACGCCCTGCGTCAGACGATCAACACAACAATCAATATCCCGGTCACTCTGACCTCCAGCCTGTCAGCGCGAAACTTCAGCTCCGCATCAGGTGCGGTTGCAGTTTCAGCGAACGGCACTAGGTACTACACGGGCGGAAGAAGCAGAGGCGGAGGTTTAATCACAATAGTTGTCGTAATAGTAATAGTTGTGGTCTTGGTGATTGTCTACTTAAAAAGGAGTTCGATCAGGAAGCTTCTGGGACGTGAGGGCAAGGAGCAGCGCCAGAAAAAGTGACCGTGGCTCCTTTGATACACGGTAACGCGCATGGACTTAAACGACATCCTCTGGCTGAGCTACAATGACCTGAGCGAGAAGAAGGTAAGGACGGCTCTCACGATAGTGATGGTCGTAATAGGAATAGGGGCCATAGTCGCCCTTACTTCGTTCACAGCTGGCGTCAGCAACAGCATAACAAGCACGCTAGAGTCGCTGGGGCCCACGGCTATAATAGTAACCAGTTCGACGAATGTAGGGTTTACCCAGAGCGACGTGGCCAGCATGGAAGGCCTGCCAAACGTCACAAACGTGACTCCGCTTCTGACAGGGTCCGCGACGCTGTACGCAGGCAACCAGAACACCAGTGTGACCGTGATAGGCATTTCCACGCAGGGCCTCGAGCAGATTCTGGGAGGCAACGTCACTCCGCTTCAGGGTAGTTTCTACCAGGATACGATAGCGCCAGACGCGGTTGTGGGATATGACGTTGCTTTTCCCTCCACAGCGGCCGGACAGCAGACCATAACAGTAGGGCAGAGCGCAGCGCTAAAGCTTGCTGGCGCCAGGACCGCTAGTGGCGGGACCAGCAGCAGCGAAACAGTAACGGTGCCAATACTTGGCATACTGCCGTCGCACGGCACTTCACTCATATCGATAGACACTGGAGTCTTCATCTCACTCCAGGCTGCTTATGTGCTGCTACACAGGACCTCATACAACGAGATGGTGGTACTTGCAAAGAACCTCAGCAGCGTGAACGCAACCTCGTCATTGATAACAACAATATACGGGAGCAGCGCGAGGGTGCTGACGACATCCCAGCTCCTGTCCACTGCATCTTCGGTCATCGGCTCAATAACCATACTTTTCGGTGTCATAGCTGGCGTCTCGCTGCTCGTGGCCGCGATCGGGATAATGAACATAATGCTGATGGCGGTGATGGAGCGCACGCATGAGATAGGAATAATGAAGTCCATAGGATTCAAGAACAAGCACGTGATGCTTGTCTTCCTCCTTCAGGCTCTGATAATAGGCCTGCTGGGAGGCATGCTCGGGATAGCCGTGGGGGCAGGGGCCGCCTACGGCCTTGCCGGGCTTTCAAGCGGCAGTTCAAGCAGCACTACAGGCGCCAGCACCACCTCGTCATCAAGCTTCGGAGGCGGCGGCGGAGGGTTCGGCGGAGGCGGAGGAGGGTTCGGAGGAGGGGCCGCCCGCACAGGTGGCGCCACCTTTGTGGGTGGAGGGACTACGAGCACTTCTTCAGGTCTATCATCGCTTCATCCGGCATTCCCAGTCTCCACGATACTGATAGCGCTGGCAATAGCGGTAGGGGTCAGCGTGATCGCGGGCCTGTACCCTGCCTGGCGCGCCAGCAAGATGCAGCCGATAGATGCTCTGAGGGAGCTCTAGATGGTCTTTGCCAGGAAGGAGATAGAAAGGCGGTGGATCGTAGAGAGGTCAAAGCTGCCGCGCCTTGTCAGGCTGGAAAAAGAAGAGATAGAGCAGTACTACACGATGATTTTCGGAGACAGCGAGGAACGTATGAGGAAAATAAACGGCAGCTACTTCAGAACGCTAAAGTCGGGCAGGGGGCTGTTGAGGGACGAGGCAGAGACAAGGAGCAACAAGAAAGCCTTTAACGATAAAAAGAAGACGCGCATAGGCAGCGTGATAAGAAAGACGCGCTACAAGCTGCCGTATGCTGGCTTTCAGATAGAGATTGATGTCTTTGAAGGAAGCCTGCGCGGCCTTGTAGTGGCCGAAGTGGAGTTCAGGTCCAATAGATCGGCAAGGTCATTTTCGCCCCCTTCGTGGTTCTCCCGCGAGATAACGTATGACGACCGCTACACAAACAGGAGCCTTGCGCTTCACGGTCTTGCGGGCTTGCAGAAAGGCGGCAGATAAGAAGGCATTTATATGTTTCCCGCGTTACATTATATCTCGGGGGCAGAGTGAAGAACGTAATTTCATCCGCAGACCTGAGCAGGAAAGAGATAGAGGGCATATTTGCCTCTGCAGACAAGTTCAAGAAAGGGACAGCAAAGACTTCACTCAAGGGCAAGATAGTCGCCCTAGCGTTTTTTGAGCCCAGCACAAGAACATACAACAGCTTCGACGCAGCTGCTAAAAAACTCGGTGCTGAGGTTATCGGCTTCAAGTCTGATATCGATACCTCGATAACAAAAGGGGAGAGCTTCGCGGACACGATAAGGATAATTAGCTCGTACGCTGACTGCGTGGTAATAAGGCACAAGTTTGACGGCGCGGCAAGATTCGCCACGCAGGTGACCCAAAAGCCGGTCATCAACGCCGGCGACGGAAAGCACGAGCATCCCACGCAGTCGCTCATCGACCTCTATACTGTGAAGACCGTCTTCGGAAGGGTGGACGGCCTTGTATACGGGATAGTAGGAGACTTGAAGTACGGCCGGGCTGCGCACAGCCTCATATACACGCTGACAAAATTCAAGCCAAAAAGGGTCCATATGGTGGCGCCAAAGCACCTGAGGGTCGAGAAGGAAGCGCTCTCCTCTATAGGCTATGAGTACGACGAGGTGGACGACATAATGGACGTGGCGAACGACGTTGACGTTCTCTATGTGACCAGAATACAGAAGGAGCGGTTCGCAGACGAGCTGGAGTATGAGAAGCTGAAGGGCAGCTACAAGGTTGACAACGGTGTGGTTAACGCTCTCAAGAGCAACGCGATAATAATGCATCCTCTGCCGCGGGTCAACGAAATTGACAGGGAGGTGGACAAGAGCAGCAAGGCAAGATACTTCGAGCAGGCGGCGAACGGAGTGCCGGTCAGGATGGCTCTTCTGGACAGCATACTTGGTGGCAAGAATGAGTGAGGACAAGCTTACGATAAGCAAGATAAGGGACGGGACGGTCATCGACCACATAGCTGCAGGCAAGGGACTCATCATACCCCACATACTCGGCATGAACGTGGACAGCGAGGATATCTTCACTGTGCTGGTGAACGCACAGAGCAGCCACATGGGCAAGAAGGATATCGTGAAGATACAGAACCGGGAGCTGAAGGAAAAGGAGCTGAACCTCGTGGCCCTGATAGCTTCCGATGCGACCATAAACATAATAAAGAACTTCAAAGTCACAGACAAGAGGAAGGTCGTACTGCCGAAGCACATAGAGGGATTGCTGAAGTGCCTGAACAGCTCATGCATAACCAACAACGATCCAGAGGCAACCACGAGTTTTGATGTTGTTTCAAGAGCTCCTCTTGTATTGCAGTGCTCGTACTGCAGCATAGACATGAACGAGCTGGAGATACTCAACCAGTTATCAGGGAAGTGAGCAGAAGCTCTCAGTCAAGAGGTTGACACTTATGCACATAGACCCACACGTTCACTGCAGGGACTGGGAACAGTCTTACAAGGCCACTATAAGATCGGTCATGGACCTTGCAAAGAGCCAGGGCGTGGTTGCGATCTTCGACATGCCGAACACCTCCCCGCCCATAATCACGGAAGAATTGGTGAAGAAGAGGCTGAAGACTGCAAAAGAGGAGGGCTGCATTGATGGCTATTACCTTTATGTGGGCCTGACAGGTGAGCCTGAGCAGACAAAGGAGGCTGCCACGATAGCAGAATCCAACGAGAAGGTCATAGGATTGAAGATGTACGCGGGCAGAAGCGTCGGAGACCTGAGAAATCAGGATGAGGGAAAGCAAAAGGGTGTCTACGAAACGCTGGCCGGAGCAGGGTACAAGGGAGTGATTGCCGTCCATTGCGAGAAGGAGATGTATTTCTCCTTGGACCTGTGGGACCCCAAGCTGCCATACACGTGGAACCTTGCGAGGCCTCCAAGGGCAGAGATAGAGTCGGTAAAAGACCAGATCAGGTTTGCAAAGGAGAGCGGATTCAAAGGGACTCTGCACATATGCCACATAAGTACCCCGGAGTCTGTGGAAAGCGTAAATGAGGCAAGGCGAATGATGAAGATAACCTGCGGTGCGACGCCCCACCACCTCACATACACTACAAAGGACATGCAGAGAAGCGAAGACATAGTTTACAAGGTGAGTCCGCCCATCAGGGATCCTGAGACGGTCAAGAAGCTAAATGCGCAACTAAAGGAGGGGAAGATAGACTGGATAGAGACAGACCATGCTCCGCACACGAAGGAGGAAAAGCTTTCGCCTTCGGGAAGCAGCGCTGGCATACCAAGCCTAAGCAGGTACGCCGAATTCCTCGAAAGTCTTGCCAAGCAAGGATTTACAGAACGGCAGATAGAGCAGCTTACCTACGCAAATATCAAGAAAACATTCACCAAAGTCGTGGAATAGAGAGCTATTGCAGGGTGCCCTTCTCAGCAGCATCTCTTACAGCGGCTTCAAGTTCGCCCAGGCTCTTGAACCCATCTTCCCTGAGCCTGCTAACTACGCCCCTCTCCAGCTCCCTTACCAAACCAAGGCCGTAGAAGATGTAAGGCGTATAGCCCTCGATCATGTTGGCGCCCGCCTTGAACGTCTCGTAAGCATCGTCGCCGTCATATATGCCCCCGCAAGAGACTATCACTGCATCGGGCAATGCAAGGCGCATCTCTTTGGTGGCCCTCAGCCTGTAGTCCTTGAGGAACTTTCCGCTCCTGCCTCCTGTTGGATAGCCCCAGGACGCAGCTGGTATATCATTTTTCGGGAACGGCTTGGTATTCACCACCACGGTTCCATGACCGCCTGCTTCGACGAAACTTTTCACCAGGTTGACGGCAAAGGTATTCTCCTCGGGTTCGTAGGGCCAGAGCTTGACAAGCCTGAGCTTCTCTGGAGCGCAATCTTTCATCAGCTCCGCAGTTCCCCGAAAGACTTCTGCGTTCCTGAGAAGTTTGAGCGCGGAGGTGTTGGGTGATGCGGGGTTCCAGACAAAACCGTCAACATAGGGTGACAGTTTAGTAAGAAGGATCTTCATCTGATCCATCGCGACATCGATCGCATTCTCCTCGGATATCGGCAGTCCGCAGACGTTAGCGTAAACCGGGGTCTTGTTGTTCGACTTCCTATACTGCATAAGCTTGGATAGGACGTAGTCGACGCCTTTCGAAGGGAATCCTAGCGCGTTGTAGACATCAAGATTTTTCTCATCAACAGCGACCCTTGGCCTGTCGTTTCCCGCCCTCGGGTCGACTAGGATTGTGCCGGGCTCCATGAAGCCGAAGACATGTGAAAGGGACTCGAGGGCGTCGCCGTTCTTGTCCAGGCCTCCAGAAGTGCCGAAAGGAACCAGCGTCTGGCCGTTTACATCAATCATCAGCTGTTTCGGCGCACGGAAAAAAGCTGACAGGGTCTTGCTCGGCAGCCTGTACCTGTCGAGAAGCCCAACGACCATCTCGTGCACCAGTTCGGGGTCTCCGCCGGCTTTGTCGAAAAGCAGCGGCCTAACAGAGGTTTTGAAGAATTCGGGGCTGAAGAGGCTCCTGAAGAGCATCATCTTCTCTCCGAGGGTTAGCCTTACATCCGGTTCCTCTCTTGGCATCGGGATCACAATGAGGCGCTTGCCTTCTTTGCCTGAGACTTCAGCTTCTCCTGAAGCTCCTTGTTCTGGTACTTCTGGGGATCGTTGAGGTAATCAGTTATAGTGTCGTACTCCAGCTTTGACAGCTTTGTTTTAAGCCAGCCCATGCCTTTGGACTTGAAAGGTATGAGCGAGTACAGGTTGAAACCGGTATTCTTTGCGATCTCGGCTCCGCCCTGCTCCCTGTCTATCAGCACGAAGACGTCTTTCATCTCCACGCTCAGGTTCCTTTTCGCGGCCTCCTGCCTGATCAGGCTAATCGCCATCAGCTTGCTGTCAAACTTCGTGACCACGTCGTCAACAACGGCAAGAGTGTCGCCGGCCCTAAATTCCCCTTCCACAAGAGATTTTGCCCCGTGAGCATTCACGTATTTGTCAACATCCTCAGGGGTCTTGACCTCCTCGGGCAGTTTCCTGGTGTAGAGAGAGGGTATGTTGCTGAGGAGCGTGACCGCGTTTGCCAGCGGTATGCCGGCCATCGCTATGCCGACTATCCTGTGCTTGCCATCAGGCTCAAATCCTATGCCCTTGAGCATCGAGCACATGGCCTTGCCCACAAGCCTGTAGAGCTTCGGGTCTGTGCTTGGAAGCAGCCTTAGGTTTATGAAGAATGGAGTCCAGAGACCGCTAGCCATGACCCAGCCCTCTGGCTTGTCCCTGTACCAGGTGAGTATCATCTTCTCCTTGAAGAGCGCCCTCATTATCTTCTTCGCCAGCCTATCCTTTTCCTCAAGTGCGTCCATCAACTTCTACCTCCGGTTCTCGCTATGTAAGCCTTCCAGCCGGCCTGCCTGTATGTCTTGGCCATCTTAACAGGGTCATCGGACTTGTAGATCCCGCGCCCGACTATTATGGAATCAGAACCTGCAGAGACTGCCTCCTCAGGCAGCGTGTATCTCTGGCCCATGCTGTCTCCCTTGCTTTGTATCTGCACTCCTGGCGTAAGTATCGCATGCCCTCCGAACGCCATCCCAACCAGCTGCTTAAGCTGTGCAACGTCTCCGCCATTTCCTATATAGCCTGCAACGGCTTCTTTGTGCGCATTGGCCATGTCTACGGCCTTTTTTGTGTACTCGCCGGTGGCGAGCGTGCCTTCGGAAGACATCTGCGCCAGGACAAGAATGCCTCTCGGAATTTCGTCCTTCTTCTCTTTCATGACACCATCGATTGCGTCTATTATCGCGGGACCTGGCACGGCGTGCACATTGACCAGGTTCGCCCAGTCCGCTATCCTGTATATTCCGCCTGAGTATTGCTGGCTAAGTATGCTGCCTATGTCAGCGAGCTTCCTGTCCTCGAAGATCATGAAGTTGTGGGTTTCCGCAAGGGCGGAAAGCGTCTTGGGTATCGAAGGAGAGAAAGAGTTCAGTATGTCTATGTGCGTCTTCAGTACCGCTATTTCCGGCCCTAGCCTGCCCGCAAGTTCCAGAAACTTCTTCGGATCGGTCTCATCGTTTGCAAGTGTCAGGTTTGTCTGCTTCTCGGCCATAAGGCTGAAAAGCCTCTTTGCTGCGGGGTTCATGGCTTTCTTGGCCCTCTCCTCGTATGGTAGCTTTAGGTCATCTAGCACTATATCCTCTCCTCGTTGATTATTCCTTCATCTCCCCCGACAGTTTAGTAATAGGTGTTGAAACTCTCATATATACCTTGTGGTCTCCTGAGTACGCATAGGAACAGCTTTTAATATTAATCACACACAATATCTCTGCTTCTGCTTGGGGGTAGCATGTCGAATCGCTCAATCGGATTGGTAGGGCTGGGAAAGATGGGAGGCAACATAGCCCTGAGACTGCTCAGCAGGGGCTACAAACTCTCAGTTTACACATCAAAGAGGGACAAGATAAAAAGGTTTGGCAAGCTCGGCACCTTCGCCACTGACTCAATGCAGGCATTTCTCAAGAATCTTGCAAGACCGAGGATCGTATGGCTCATGCTGCCTGCCGGCCAGGTAACAGAAGACTGCATAGCAAAGCTGTCCGCCATGCTCTCCAAAGGGGACATAGTGATTGATGGCTCCAATTCCAGATATACCAATGCGATCAAAGACTACGATTTGCTCAAGAAGAAAGGAATATACTATCTGGATGCAGGCTGCAGCGGAGGACCTTCAGGGGCGCTGAATGGCATGTGCATAATGACTGGAGGGGACAAGGCCGTTTATAAGAGACTAGAAACTTTGTTTGAGGATCTCAGCGTGAAGGACGGCTGCCTTTACGTGGGCCCTGCTGGCTCTGGACATTTTGTCAAGATGGTTCACAACGCAATCGAATACGGGATGATGCAAAGCCTTGCCGAAGGCCTTGAGCTGGTCTGGCAGGGGCCTTATGAGAATCTCGACCTTGCAGCCATAGCGCATCTGTGGGACAATGGATCTGTGATTCGCGGATACATGATTGAGTTGGCCGAACGCGCCCTCTCCAAAGATCCGAAACTGAAGAGCATTGCGCCTTACGTGGAGGACACCGGTGAGGGAAGGTGGGCGATAGAGGCGGCAATAGATCACGACGTTCCATTTACGGTCATTTCGCACGCTCTTTTTGAGCGCATGCGCTCAAGGTCTGACTACAGGTTCAGCAACAGGGTGCTTGCAGCACTGAGGCACGAATTCGGAGGACACGCGGTGAAGAAGAGCAGATGAGCTAGTGGTCTACAAGATTGGCGCTGTTGGGCTTGGTCACTGGTTCCGCAGACTTTGGTATGGATTGAAGGATACCGAGCAAATCAAAATAGTAAGGGCTGCAGCTGTCAGCGACGTATTTTCAAAGACCGAGAGCCTCAAAGAAGTCGGGCTGACACCAGATGATTATTACAGAGTAGCTCCTGGAGAACCTCTGCCTGAGAAATTCTTCGAGGGGCTCGACCTCGTCCACATATCAAACCCTAATGAATTTCACTCATCGCAGACCGAACAGGCGCTTGAGCACGGCAAGTACGTGATAACGGAGAAAACGTGGGGAGTGAACAGGAAAGAGTTCGAATCTGTGGCAAGATTCCTCAAGGAAAGAGATTATGAGAAAAAGGCATACCTGCACCTGCACTACCTGCACAAGCAACTTACCCAGATCCTGCCATCCCTCCTTAAACAATATACTGCAAAATACGGAAAGATCACAAACGCGCATCTGACATTCTTCGAAAGGAAAAATGATGAGGATGACAGGCGTAAGACGTGGCTATTTTCTGGAAGAAACGGAGGTCTCTTCATGGACTGGGTGCACCCATACGAGGTGCTATCCAACGGCGCGCAGGCTGACAACATATCCGTACAGGATACTGATTTGTTTGAAGTAAACAGCAGCTACAACACCATAGACGCAACCGGTGTATACACCTATGTGGATATCAGCGGAAAGTATTTTGCAAACAATGCGATGGGTGAGATAAGCATAGCGAAGGGCGTCAACCCAGATCTTCACACAAAAAGAGCGAGGCTCTATTTCGAGTCTGGCCACTATCTAGAACTCAATTATGTAGACTCGGAGGTTGAGTTCAGAAACCATACCTTCGGAAACTACCAGCTGGTTGAGCAGAAAGATGGAAGAGCCACTGTTATTGAAAAGCACGAACCGGCTGGAAAGAACACTGCAGAGCTCTTTGTTGAGGACATACTGAGACTCTGCAGGGGAGAAGGTCCCATGTTTGGAATGGATGTGATGCAGAAGATATTCAAACCGCAGTGGGAGTACCAGAGGCTAGCAAAGGACAAAAAACTGATCTCAGACGCCGAACAGATAAGCAAATTCCTCCAGTATGGCTTTAGCCCTACCGAAAAGTTAATGGAAGAGAGGGTAAAGTCAAGAGGATTCGGGCACGGCAGGATCTGAACCCGCAATCTCGATAGGTGAATCTGACAATTTTTATTTCAGCGATTTGCTCATAATCACAAGAGACAAACGCGTATTACTCCCTTTTATAAGAGTCGTTTCACCAACAACAGAGAAACCAAGTTTTGAATATAGCCTGACATTCTGAGTTTCATCCTTTCTAACTTTACACCAGATTATGCTTTCCCCCAAGCTCTTTGCATACCTCTCCAACCAGTTAATTATCTCTGTAGCAACTCCTTTTCTGCGGAATTCTGATATCACAGAAAGCCTGGAAAAATATAGCCCATTGTCTGTATGGAACTTTACCACGCCTATTGGCTTTTTATCAAACCAGCATATCGCTGCTGACTCATGTCCTGACGAAAGCTCTTTACTTATAGAGTGCTGTGTCTCATCCAAGGCGCTTGATGGTATCTGTCTTGTTTTGTATTCTGCATATGCATCCATAATTACATGATGTATTGTACTTGCCTCTTCAGGTCCTGCCACTTTTATTACCAAGTCCTTGGCGCTCATCAAGAAGATCCCTTATCAGAATTGACTGATCGGGCACGGCGGGATTTGAACCCGCAACCAACAGCTCCGCAAGCTGCCGTGCTATCCAAGTTACACCACGTGCCCTCCTTCCTTTTTATATATTTTGCTGCTTAAATAAGATTCTATTTGCAACTCCTGAAGTGGCAAAATGGGACCATTAGCCGGTAAGATATGCAGTTCCTGCGGTAGGCTTACTGCCGAGTATACAGAATTCAAGTGCCCGAAGTGCGGCAGCTCCAATCTGGTGAGGTGCAAGCACTGCAGGGAAACCTACAACAAGTACAAATGCGCAGAATGCAAGTTTGAGGGACCTTGATGGGAACGGTTGCTGTTCTCTTTAGAATTTATGCTGAAAATGGAAAGGAAGAGAGCGTCAGGAAGGAGATTGTGGAGAAGCTGAAGCCGAAGGGCTCCCAGCTTGAAGACGTTGCTTTTGGCATAAAAACCATCAAGGTTCTTTTTGTTCATGATGACACCCAGGGCAGCTCCGAGATAGAGGCTGCGCTAAAGGCGATTCCAGGAGTCAACGAAGTCGAGGTCTTGGAAGAGAGCCTGATGTGAGATCTCTCTTGCTTATTCTCATCCTGCCAGCTTTTGCCAGCCTTTTCCCTATCTCTTTCCAGTGGCTGCCGTGCCAGTAAGCCTTGCGGCAGTATTTGCAGAAGTAAAACGCCCTATAGTGAGAACGAGCTTGCAGCGGCACCATTTTTACTGCCATGTTTTTGCCCAGTTTCACCAGACCTGAGCCGCAGACAGGGCATACTTCTGCAGGATTCTTCCTTATCCTGACTCCCATGACCTCTGAGACAAAAGCAAGCTGGTACTCTATGCCTGCTTCTGGGACAAGCAGTACTTCTGTTTTTTGCTTACGTGCTCTGAGGAAGAGCTGCTCATCGGAGGTAAGGAGTACGGCCTTTTCTTTTCCAACAAGCAGGAGTATTCTGGTATCATCCTCGTAGGGCACGTTTACCGCCCTTATTCCAGCAAGCCGGAGCCACCTTGCAAGCTTGGCAAGCATGACATCTGCGTAGATTTTCACCATGTCTGCTCTATTCGTCTGAAAATAATATCAATGTTTATTAATGGGGAAAATAATAGTTAAATGTGATTTAATGTCAACGCCAGCACAGTCCACAGTCAAACAACTTGGAACTGAAGCAGCAGAATTCAAGATTGCGTCAAAGGCTCTTACAGAAAAAATAAGGAAGGCGCCCTCTCTAGATGCTGCTCTTAACGCTGCTACAGAAAGAATAGGACTTACTGAAAAACTACTCACCTCTTTCGTCAGAGAGGCTGATAGCACCTATTACAAAGCTTTGGAAAGTGTAGGAAGATATCTCGAGCTACACCAAAGAACTGGAGGTAGAGTTTACTCGGATGGGAAACCAGACACGTTATCATCGCGCTACGAAAAGGTTACACAAGATCTTGCTAAGGCAGAAACTGGGTGGGGTAAAAGTTTCAGGAAAGATAAAATAAATTCACTGCGGGCCCAAAAGGAGAAACTTGAACAACAGCTCAAGCCTGAAAGGGATTTGCGCACTATTGCAGAAGCAGATATAGACAAGTCGAAGGAAGTGCTCGATTTGTGGGACAGCAATCTTTCGGGCGCGCAAGCTTTCATTGCATTAAATGCAATGGTGAAGAGGCATAACGTGCTTTCTGGCACACTAGAGTATCCCAAAGGCCTGATTTACAAATCAAAAGATGCGCCTACGCTTTTCAATCCAGTGAAGGCTCGAGCACTAGAAAGCGATCCGATGTGGGTAGTGCAGCAGTTGAACCCTGAAGTGCTAAGAAGGCCATAAGGCTGCAGGCTACCAATCTCCTGAAAGGATTATATAGTTTAGAATCGATGTATAGCCGCTGCTGTTTGGGGGCTTCAGATGATCGATTCTATCGAGCTCAAGAACTGGAAGACGCACGAGGAAACCAAGCTGAGGTTTTCCAAGGGCACCAACATACTGCTCGGACCGATGGGCTCCGGAAAGAGCAGCATAATGGATGCGATCTCATTTGCACTCTTTGGGACTTATCCTGCAATACAGCACAGGCGCGTGGCTGTTGATGAGATAATAATGAACAGGCCAGAGCAGAAGAACAGGGGCAGCGTCAAGCTGGAGTTTGCGCTGGATGGCGTAGCCTATACGATTGAAAGGACACTAGAGCTTAACGGATCAAGCAAGGCAACACTCGCAAAGGAAGGAGCTTATCTGCAATCGCAACCACAAAGGGTAAACGAGGAAGTCGAGAAGATACTGAAGGTAGATTACGACCTTTTCTCCAGGGCCATATACTCGGAACAGAACAGGCTCACCTATTTTCTGGAGCTGCCTCCGAGAGACAGGAAGAAGCAGATAGACGAGCTCCTTGGGCTGGACAAGTTTGCGACAGCACAGGAAAACGCAACAACGCTGATAAACAAGATAAAAGACATGGCGAGCGAGAGTGAGAAGACAATCGCTGGTTTCGACGTAAACAGGTTGAAAGAGCAGCACAAAGCGATTCTGGAACAGATAGACCAGGCACACAAGGAAAGGAAATCTCTGGAAGAAGAGCTGAAAGGCAATGAGAAGGAGAAGAGTTCTGCAGAAAAGAAACTGAAGGAAACAAAAGAGGCTTTTTCCAGGAAAACACTGCTTGCCAAGCAGATCGCAGAACTGAAAAGCAGGATGGCGATCATCGAGAAGGAGATAGAAAAGATAGAAAAGAAAGGTGTGGGAGAGAAGGGCACTCTGGTGAAGAAGCTAAAGGAAGCGAGCGCCAACTTCGAAGCATTCAGCAAAAAAGAAAAAGCTGCCGAGGAAGAGGAAAAGAGCTCTTTCCAGCAACTGGCACACACAGAGGCAGAGCTCAGAAGTGCGAGCAAGGAACTCGATGAACGCGAGAAACTGCGCAAGGAACTTGCCAAGAGGAACAGAGCCGAGCTCGAGGAGATGGTTAAGAAGAACGCTGAAGAGGCCAAAAAACGCGGAGCGGAAAGGGATTCAGCGGTTGCACAGCGGAACGAGAACAAAAGGTGGCTTGATGAACTTAAGAAGCACTGGGACAAGTGCCCTGTCTGCGAACGGGAATTGGATGAAAAACTGAAAAACAAGATACTTGAGGAAAGGGAAAAGGAAGTTGGAAGGCTTGAAGGGGAGATAGAGAAGCAGAAAGCAATTGTAGAGAGGCTTGAGAAAGAAGTGGAAACTGGCAAGAAGGAAGTCGAGGGCCTGAACAGGATCGAGGAAAGGCTGAAGGAGCAGGGAGATGTTGACAAGAAGGTAAGGGACCTGAAGGAGAAGGAAGAGAAGGAGAAAGAAGAGAACTCGAAACTGAAAAAGAAGAAGGATGATGCCAAGAGCGCTGCGGTAAAGGCGAAAGATGATGTAGCAAAGCTGGAGGCAGAGAAGGAAACAGCCGAGAGAAGGGAGGGCTACATAGAGGAAAAAGCAAAAGACAGCAAAGAAATCAAGGAGAGAGAGGAAGAGCATGGGAAAATAGAAGTAAGCGAACAGACAATAGATAAACTCCAGGACGAGCTGACTTCATTGAGCGTGAAATCCAAGGAGCTAAGCACAAGACTTGATGCGAATGCAGAGTCTGAAAAGGAAAGGGCGGCTCAGCTGGAAGAAAAGCGGAAGGAGATAGATGCTGTAGACAAGATGCAAGATGAAGTAAAACGTAAAAGGAAAGTGGTGGAGAGCATAACGGACTTCAAGAACGCCCTCGAGCAGACGCAGACAACGCTGAGAACTAAACTGATTGGTTCGATAAACGACATAATGCACGAGATATGGCCAGAACTCTACCCTTATGGCGATTATCATAGCCTTATTTTAGAGCCCACAGCTGAGGACTACATGCTTAAAGTCAAGACTGCACGAGGCAGCGGATCCGAATGGGAAAACGTCGATACAATTGCGAGCGGAGGAGAGAAGAGCGTTGCGTGCCTGGCCATGAGAGTGGCTTTTGCAAAAGTGCTGGTCCCTAATCTGAGGTGGATAATACTCGACGAGCCGACCCACAATATAGACCAGCAGGGGCTGAGCAAGTTCGTGAAGGCGATAAATGAGGTACTGCCGAAGATTGTCGACCAGGTATTCATAATAACCCATGATGAGATGCTGAAGCAGGTTGTGAACGCAAGAATCTACGTGCTCTCAAGGAATAAGGAGGAGAGCGGTGGCACGAGCGTTGAAGCCTACTGACTGGTGCTTTTGATGCAACACAAGGAACTCGACTCAATAATCAGATTCATGGTCAAAACGAATGCCATAAAGGAGACCAAGAGGTCGGGCTGGGTCGTCTGGAGGCTGCCAATAGGAGAGCACGTGGCAGATCATTCTTTCAGTACCGCGCTTCTTTCCTACATATTCGCTCAAAGGATGGGACTGGATGCGGATTGGTGCATGGCCATGGCACTTATGCACGATATTCATGAGTCGATAACCGGCGATATTGCAACTAATTCTGATGAAAGGAAGCAGACCGTGACAAACAAGAGGAAACAGTTTCTTGAACACAGGGACACGCTGAAGCTTCTCTCCTACCTGCCGAATAAAGACAGAAAGAGCTTCCTGTCTTTGTGGCGCGAGCTTGAGGAAGGAAAGACAAGGGAGGCGAAGCTGGTTAAGGAGATAGACGCTCTTGATTACATAATAGAGCTGCTTGCGCATGCGCCTTACAATGCTGCGCAGAAAAAACGGGCCAGAGACTTCTTCGTATCCGCGGGGAGAAGGATAAAAAGCAAGGATCTTGTTTACATATACAAGAAGGCGAAGCTTGCCGTCCTTGGCAAAGACTAGATCAGGTTTACCAAAAAGCCCACAATGAAGCCAAGGAATATGCC
>JASHTX010000097.1 GCA_030040335.1 Microcaldota archaeon | reverse complement strand
CTTTTATCAAAGCGGCACGAAATAAGGACATGCACTCTGCTACGGTGCTGCCGCTCCATGGCGGAAGGGCCCCTAAATGGCTTTTCAGCAGGATGGTGAAGCTGAGCGAGAGGATATCGCATGTGATGCTGGACGAGTTTGGTCCTGACGAGTTCCTCGCAAGGATAAGCGACAAGGACTGGTTCCAGGCGCTCGCGTGCGCAGTAGGATATGACTGGCACAGCAGCGGCACGACAACGGTGACAATAGGCGCGCTGAAAGAAGCCCTGAACAACAGCGGGGAGATCTTCATAGCGGGTGGAAAGGGCAAGGCGGGAACAAATACGCCGAACGATATAGCTGAAGGGACCGCAAGATTGTCTATCTCCGGCTCTGCGGAGAGGTTTGTGGAGTACAGCAGGCTTGCCGCGAAGATCGATTCGGGCATGGTCTACGACAATATAGGCATATATCATCATTCTTTTCTGTTTACGAAGTCAGGGAAATGGGCGGTCGTGCAGCAAGCGATGCAGAACAAGGGCAACAAGGCGATAAGGTTCCAGTGGTTCAGCGATCTTGTAGACATGAAAGACATAGCCAACGAGCCGCACAGTGGGATGGACTCGACCATGAGGCAGAAGACGCTTGACCTGACGTTCTCGGAGAACAGGCAGGTGAGGGAGGCTATGCCTGCCGCGCTGGAGGAGTACAGCAGGGTAGTCTTCAACAGCTACCCTGACAGGCACGCGATAATACCGAGCATAGACGTAAGCAGGAAAGGAATAGAGCTGATCAAGAAGGCGAGCGAGGTCGAGCCGAAGGACTACAGGGAGCTGCTCCTGATAAGAGGGGTGGGCAGATCTACGATAAGGTCTCTGGCCTTTGTTGCAAGCCTGATATACGGGAAGGAGCTCGCGTACAGGGACCCGGTCACCTATGCGTACAACCTCGGCGGCAAGGACGGCATACCGTTCAGGATAAACAGGAAGACCTACGATTCCGTTATAGATGGAATGGATTATATAATCGACAAGGCGAATATAGAGAGAGGGGAGAAGTACAAAATACTAAAGAAGCTTAACACGTATCTTGATTACAGCAAGGCATGAGGCAATGGCAATGGAGGAGAACGAGGAGAACAAGACCTACCAGTACCTCATACTGCTGCTCGGGCTGGCGTCACTAGTAGCCGCAACCGCGACTCTCTACCTCATGGAGGTGCTCTCCATTAGCTATGGGGCCGGAGCAGGGGCGATAATACAGAGCAACGCGACGCACACGAATGTCACCACAGTCCTGGTCCAGGCTGCATCACAGCTTACCGGACTTCATAACGCGATAAACGAGGTCTACATAGCGGCCCTGGTCGCGATAGGGATGCTCGGCTCAGTCTTGATCATCTACGTGACCAGGTCGAGAAGGTTCGGGCCAATGAGCAGGAGGTACACTCTTCTCCACACCGCATTTACACTTATTTATATAGCCCTATTCTACATTGTGGTTTCCACCTATCCGCTGAACACGAGTGGCTTCTATTTCATTCTCGTGTACGCAGCGATGGCCACTGCTCTGATAATAGATGTCTACTGCGAGTTCGTGATGCGAAACGGCGCAGCTGCAGCCACGGGTATCAGGAGAGGCATGCGCATAGAGCCTGGCATGCCATTTACCAACCTCGTGAAGCTGCGCGATGGAATCTTCGCCACTCTGCGGGGGCACGTGCGGGTAGTGGACAAGAACTTCAACTCTGACGCGATATTCAACCTTCACAGGCTGCTGGAAACGAGCCTCTCGGGCATCAAGAAGCTGGATGTCATAACCTCGGCGCAGACACTTGACTCGAACTTCCAGGGCAACTACACGGATTTCAAGAACGAGATACTGAACAGGGGCATAGAGCTGAACTTCCTGCTCATGAGCGAGCAGGACGGCGTGCAGCAGCACGAGAGATTCATCTTCGACGATGAGAAGGCGTACAAGATACCGCCGCTGAACATCATAAACAAGAAGAGCGAGCACATAGTCAGGCTCTCGGTGCGCGAGGCGAGGAGCAGGTTCGACACATTGGTAAAGAACTCCACGAAATACGACAATTACGTGGTAAAGCAGGCGAGAGGGCCAGAAACCTGATTTCTTGCAGATCAGCGGTGAGATCTCAATCTGGGAATAGATTAGCTAGGGAACGTGAGTCTCAGATATATAATCTGCAAATGCGTCTTCCAGTTTCTGTGGATTGCCCATTCCTATTAGAGCGACATCACCGTTCTGTAGACCCATTATCTCATTTATGAAGGCTATCTCATCGTGTTTTACGTCTTCGTGCGGCTGTTTGTTGGTGAAAGATATGCAACCATATCTATTGAATGTATCAGCATGCGACTTTTCTCTGAAACTGGCAGCATTAAATTTTATTGCTAATGCCCTATTGCCTCCAGCCATGTGACTTCCAATCTCAGGACTTTTGTTACTTATGAATGCACTAGTTACATCAAACATACTTACTTGTTCCAAGACACTCTTCTTGGTTATTCTTTCTGGGAGGGTCGAATAACGACGCTGGAGTATCACACCGCTACTCATAAGGATAGCGGCAAGCACATAGTAGGTCTGAATCGGCGTGTTTGCTATCAACGCAGAGAAGAGTATTGTGAGGAAAGGAACGATGAGGATCACATTGCCGAAGAAAAGAGGGCCATAGAATTTTATCGAGTAATAGACTAGGCTTGA
>JASHTX010000096.1 GCA_030040335.1 Microcaldota archaeon | reverse complement strand
TATCCGACACCGTTGACAATGACGAATTTCGCATTTGCAATCGCCCTTGCGTCTGCGGTGCTGCTCTCGTACTCGTGGGGGTCAGCGTTCGGATCCGTAACTATGCTCGTCACGTTGCAGTGTATCCCGCAGAGCTGTGAAACCAGGCTGCCCCAGAAATTCTCAGCAGCCACGATTCTTATCTTCTGGCTCGATGCAGGAGGTTGCGAATAGTTGGCTGGACTTGAACTGGACTGGCCAGGTTCCTGGTTGAATACGACCAAAGTCCCCACAATTATGAGCACCGCGACTATTACCACAACAGGCAGCAAGAGATTGTTCTTCTTCATTGGCCCACATTAATAACTATTTATTATATTATTAATAACAATATTAATAAATATTACGCTAGAGTTATTAATTCGTATAATCGGTGTGATACTCTGGAGATACTGTCTATATCGATGGACAAGGAAGATCTCAGGCAGCTCGAGCAGATAAGAAAGAGGCTTGGATTCAAGAGCAGGTCGAAGATGCTAAGGAACGCAATATCAAGCCTGCTCAAGGAGAACGAGAAACTTGATTCGCTCAAGGGTCATGTGGAGACCGTATTCGTCCTCACCTACCGCGAATCAGAGAAGAACCACGTCTCAGACCTGATACACAGGTTCGAAGACATAATAAAGACTACGCTGCACCAGCACAATCACTCAGGCACGTGCATAGACATAATGAATCTCGATACGGATGCCTCTAAGACGCGAGACTTCTTCAATACCGTAAAGAAGAGCAAGTGCGTCTATTCTGTTGCATACGCGGTGGTGCAGGAAGGGAGGCAGTCTAGTTAGCAATAGGCCCCTCTTCGAGCTTTACCGTTGCCGTATACCTTTTGCCCGTCCTGATGAACTTGATGCTTATTGCTTTATTGATAGGCAGTTTCGAGAGGGCAACGAGCAGGTCTTTGATGTTCTTGACCTGATAGCCACCGATCTCCTCAACTATGTCTCCGTTGTGCAATCCTGCCTTCGATGCAGGGCTGTTCTGCGAGACTTCGCCTACCAGTACTCCGCTTGTTGCTTTGAGGTTGAACTGACTGGCAATCATCTTGTTGATCGCCACAGCGGATATGCCAAGCATCGGCCTGACCACCCTGCCCTTTTCTGTTATCTGCTCTATCACCCACTTTATTGTGTTTACCGGTATTGCGAAACCGACGCCCTGCGCAAAGGGCACTATCGCAGTGTTCATCCCTATGACATTGCCGTCAGAATCTGCAAGTGGCCCTCCGCTGTTTCCAGGGTTGATTGCAGCATCGGTCTGGATCAGGCCCTCGAAGATGAAATCCGCCCAGGGGAGTGGCCTCGCTATCGCACTTATGACTCCGAGCGAGGCTGTGGGGCCTCCAGGCATGTCCAGAGCATTACCTATGGCCAGCGCGAACTGCCCTACCTTGAGCTTTTCCGAATCTCCCAACTTTGCAGCAGGCAATCCGTTGCCATCAATCTTTACCAGAACAACGTCGGTCTGGCGGTCTCCGCCTATGACCTTGCCGCCGTACGTCCTACCGTCCTTTAGCACGACTTCCACGTCCTTTGCTCCGTCTATGACGTGGTAGTTGGTAACTACGTACCCTTTAGGGTCTATTATGAACCCTGAGCCAGATCCCCTTACTGGCACTGCGCCGAAGGGAAACCCGCCCGCCACTCTCGTGCTTCTTACTATCACTACGCTTTCGCTCAGCTTCTCTATAGACCCGGTCAACTTCGTCTCCAAATCATTCATTCCCATTGTCTCATCACGTCCAAATATAGGACATCATATAATAGGAGCCATCAGATATATAAACGTATAGGATACCCTATACTAATTAGACATTCGCTGGAACATATATCTGGCCGCTGCTCCCGACAAAGATGGTGTAGCTTGAAGCCTGGAAGCTATTTCCAGAGGGGCCGTCAAGGAAAACAAGCACGGTATATTCACCTGGGCCGTACTTGCCGATCAGACTCTTGATGTTAAAGGCTATTCTCATGCTATTGCCGCTAACATCGTACTCGTCTGCGGTTATGCTTTCAAGTCCTGGATAGTAGTATCCCGGGCCGCTGATGACTCCGGCGATCTCGGTTCCATAACTGTAGGTCGAGGTCTGAGCCAGCTGCGCACGCGTCATGTTTTGAACAGGCGGGTCGTAGGTGATCAAGGTGAGGGAATATGAGTAGCCAGAGGGCATTGTGCCGACCATGTACATCTCGTCTGTTGTAGGGTCAGGACCATAGCTGGTCCAGTTTATGTAACTGTCAATGAAGTCTTCTACAAAGTAGATGCTGCTGGAATTGTACGCTATTCCTATGCTCACCTGATTGTGGTCCGGAGTCAATATATTGTCCCTGTGCCCGTTGTTGCAGCACTCGGAATCGTTGTACATCATCTGGTATTCCATCTGCTGCAAGGCCATCTCAGGGTTTATCAGCCCTTTGCAGCCCAGAATGCCGCAGTATGTCTCGTACCTGTATGCTATGTTCTCGTCGACAGCGCCCTGGCCGCCGAGAAGCGTGTAGCGCATGTAGGGCTTCATCCCATAGATGTCCCAGTGGCTGAAGTAGTCATTTTCAATCATGCTCTCTGCATGCTGCTGCGCAGACGGCTCGTTGGATAGGGTCACGTTCTGGAGCCCGAAAGCGTTCCTGTCCTGATTTATGAGCGAGAGCGCATAGAGTTCCAGGGTGAGGTTGGCATTGCCGCCATTCGCCTGGCCTATTGTACTCGTCTCGATCGTCGCGTTCTGCGTAGACCCGTTTATTATCTGCGGCAGGTTCACGGTCACGTTCGGTATGTATTTCTGAAGATAGCCGGAGAACTGCTGCTGCGAGATGTTGTAGACAAAATAAGCCAAAAAGAGCAGTACCAGCGTGAGGACAAGAAGTGTTGCAGCCCCGCTTGTAACACTGCCGCGCATTCCCACGCCTCTAGCATCTGCTAGGCAGCCAATAATTATAAGGTGGTGTGCAGTAGCCTCCCTTCTGTTTTAGGTGGCATTCGACTAAGCGGCGTTTTGCCTTGCACGTTCACTAGCATGCGCATCGGCCGTTTCATGCACATATGCACGCTCGTCGTGTCATCGCTTGTGTACACTTGTGCTCGCGTTTCTGTTCCGAATAGGGCCTTGGGCCCTACATGCTAACTCTTCGTGGGGAGAGCTTCCTCAGTCATGAGACCGTAAGCCACCCGCACACCACTACAAATGATTTATAATCCTTCATTTATAAGTTTATCTTTGGTGGTTGGAATGGTGGCCTTGCTGCCTGGGCTTGTTTTGTTACTGATAGCGGTAGTGGTCGTATACATAATATTCAAGATAGGAAAAGTCATCATGGGGCTCATTACAAACATAATTCTCGGTTTTGCATCCATATTTGTCCTGGACACGTTCTTCCAGTTCACAATCCCGTATTACAACTGGGTCACGATAATAGTAACGGCCCTGCTGGGGGTCATAGGGGTAATAGGGCTCGCAATACTGAATTACCTAGGAGTGCACATATAGCGGGCTATTTTGCAAGCGTAACGTCTACCTTCTTTACCGTCTTCCTCTTCGCATGCTTTGCCAGCATCACGGCCTTCTTTGCCATAGAGTAAGCGAACGCGTTAACCACCTGGGCCAGCTCCCTGGCAGCGGTCTCGCTGACCCTATCGGCGCCTGCGCTCTTCAGTATCTTCTTGGCAGTGAGCCTTGAAATTGGCATAGTAAGATAATTAAAATAAGAAAGCTTAAAACAGTATTTAATGGAAATCCGCGAGCTGAAATCGGGGGATGCAAAAAGGCTCTCCGAACTGATCATTTCAGTTTATGAGGAGAATCCTGCAAGCATGACCTTCAAAGCAGCGCCGAGCGAGGAAGAGCTAAACGCTGTAATTTCTAAGAAACTGGAAGGCATGAAGAAAGGATCCGTAATAGACATGGTGGCAGCAGATGGCAGCAAACTGATTGCCGACTGTGAGATGGTGGCCAGCGGCGGGGGCCTGGCCCTGATAGGCATAATAGTGGCAAAAGGTTACAGAGGAAATGAGGTAGGCAAAGAGCTGCTGGAAAGCTGCGTGAAAGAGGCGAGCTTGCGCGGCATAAGAAAAATCTACGCAGAGATAAGGAGAGAAAACGAGGCAGCGGTGCGCTTCTTCTCGAAATGCGGCTTTAGAGAGATAGGAACCCAGACGGAGAAAGAAGGGATAAGGCTGATGGTGCTAGAGCTACGCTGACTGCGTATAGTACGCCAGCAGCGATCCTGAAGTCTCTTGCAAGACTGCGTATGCAGAATAGTTAAGCTTTGTGGAGCTGTACTTCACGAGCCAAGCATCGGTATAGTTGCTTCCCTGCGCGTTCAGGGAACTGAAGTAGCTCGCGGTAACGGTGACGTTGTAGAAGCCGACGGTACCCACATAGCTTCTGATGAGCGGTACATTCAGGCTGTAGGATTTTGCTATTGCAGAAGGCGCAGAAGACACCGATCCATAGACGTAGCACGCTTGGGATGAGCTGTTCCATCTCGTGTATATGTTGTCAGTCCCGTTGACGAAACTGAACTGAGGGTAGTCGAAGGAGTCCACCGAGTATGAAGGACACGGAGAAGTCACGTTTGAAGTGACGCTTGCAACGATGTGCCAGCTTCCCGAGTAGACAGAGGGCGTTACACTCGTTATTGTTATGTTGGCACTTGGGTTCTGGATCTGAAGATCGTTCTTTATTAGTGTGACCGCCTGGGACTCGGTCAGGCTGCTGGGAACCACTCGCTGCACCAGCACGAATCCAATAGAGAGTATTCCTATCACAACCATGGCAATAAGGAAGACTCTGACAAGCAGATCCATGTTCTTAGATAAAACATGCATATATAAAATGTTTGCTGACGGCAACTGAGAAATAACATGGGCACAATTCCTAAGCGGTTATAAGTTTTGACGCATTAAGAGACCTTGTGACGATGCTCTTGATCTGCATCTTGCCGAGCAGCTCTTCCACCTTTTCCTCCTTGGAGTTGAGCTTCTGGTTCCTTGACTTTATCGAGCATACATCTCTGTAGGGCCTGATGGAGACATCGAAAGTGCCTATCGCCTTTGCGACCTTGATTATCTCCTCCTTATCGTAGCCTATCAGGGGCCTGAGCACGGGCAGCTTTATCCCGTACTGCTCTGCGCTGAGGTTTTCAGGAGTCTGCGAGGCAACCTGGCCTAGGCTTTCGCCTGTAAAGATGACCTTTGCACCTTCCTTGGTCGCCACTCTCTCAGCAACTCTCAGCATGAAGGCCTTAAGCAGTACCAGCTCGTATTTGCCGAACTTGAAGGATGACGCCTGGAAAAGATGGGAGGGCATTATGTAAGCGCGGTAGTGAGGATAAAATGAGGAGAGTATTGCGAACAATTCGGTGACTTTGCCATCCAGGGCTTGCTTGGAATCCTGGAACGCGTGAAGATGAATATATACTGGTTCCAGTCCGCGCTTCATCGCGTACCATGCAGCCACAGGCGAGTCTATCCCACCCGAAAGGAGTATAACGGCCTTACCTGAAGTGCCGACCGGCAGGCCCCCGGCGCCCCGTTGGCCGTCTATGGAGATAAATGCAGCATCTTTGGTGACGCTAACGTTCAACTCCGCCTGGTACCCCTTGGTAGTCGGGTCTATTCCCAGTTTTTCAGCTATTTCCCTGAGTCTCTTCACAACGTCGACAGAATTGAAAGGAAGCAGTTTGTAGGACCTGTGCGAGTTGATTCTTATGCTTTTGATCTCCTTTCTGGATGAGAGCATCTTCTTTGCAGCAGCGCTTATCCCAGCCAGCGTGGGTTTCGCTGTCACTGCAACTTCAACGCGACTAATTCCGAAGACATTCTTGAGTTTTGAGAGTATAGCGTCATTGTCTGATTTCTTGTTCGTTCTTATGATAAGCCTGTCAAAGTGCCTCTCCAGGGTGAAATGTTCGCCGGCAAGCTGCTCCTTGATGTTCTTTACCAGCCGCCTGATGTAGTCGTTTCTGTTCCTTCCCTTCAGCCAAAGCTCCCCGAACCTCAGCACTATGAGCGTCTCGTTCTCCTTGAACTGCATAAACAGCAAAATTAGCTAGCTACTTCGCGCGCTTCGCCATCTCCTTCTGCTCCTTGGGCTTTTGCTTCCTGTGCTGGAGCGCGTCGAACTTGAAACAGCGGTCAGAGCAGTAATATCTAACGGCTCCGGTCTTCCTGACGTACATCAGCCCGGATCCCTTCTCTATTTCGTTCGTACAGTATGAGCAGCGCAAGTAATCACTTCACGTTGATCGGCTTATCCTCCCTGCTGGTGTCGCCCAGCCTGATCACGTCTCCGGTCTTTGCCCTTCCGCTTATGTTCCTCCTTATTACCCTTCCCTTGTCCTTGCCCTCAAGTATCTTGCACATTACCTGCCTGACCGAACCGAACATCCCGGTCTTCACCGGCTGTATCTCCACTATCTCTGCGAGATATCCGTCGAATTGTTTGGGCTGCTCTTCCGCCATTAGATCAGTCTAGCTACTTCTTTTCCTTTTGAGCCTCCTGTTTGGGAGCGCCTCCCGCCTTCTCCTTCGGGGCCTCCTGCTTGGGCGCCGCTGCAGGCTTCTCCTTTGGAGCTTCCTGCTTTGCCGCACCGCCGCTCTTGCCAGCGGCCCAGGTTGCAACATCCTTAACCTGCGTCTGTCCCTCGCCGGCCTTTTCTATGGAAGCTGAAGCGCAAGGAACTGAGAGACCTGCCGCCTTTCCGAGGTCTAGCTTCGCTGGTATGAAGACAAACGGTATTTTCTTCTGCTCGCAGATGCTGGGCAGGTGCATTACCACCTCTTCCGGCTCTACGTCGCCTGCGATGAGCACTAGCGCTGCAAGTCCGCGCTCTACGCTCTTCGTGACCTCGTTCACTCCCTTCTTCACTACTCCGCTCTGCTTAGCCAGCCGCAATGCCTCAAGCGACTTGTCCACTATCTCCTTTGGTGCTTCGACTTTAGCCATTCCTTTTGCCATATTAGACACCTCATTTCATCGGTGCAACAAAAAACGTGCACTGAGCATGATATTTCTAAAGTAAATTAATTATAGGCATGAAAGGCTTTTAACCCTATCCCTGCCAACCGCACTCTCGATAACCAGGAGGCGGGTAAGCAGCTAGCCAAACCCCTCGGCCAGTCTGACTTTTTCCTCTTGTATTCCGAGGTCTCTGAGTTCTTTGCCTACCAGACGTCGAACCAATCCTTCATCGTCCTCAGTGCTGTAATTGCCGGTAGACAAAAATCGGCACCATAACCTATGCAGCGCTGCCGCTTTTTCTTGCGCCATATAGCTTATCTCGATGACGTTCGAACCCTCGCTGCCGTGCCACACGGCAAATACATAGCAATAGGCGCCTGCGGAGAATCCGGTTCCGGGTTCAACAGCTTTCAGGCTTTCAATTTCGTGATTCTTCACCCGAGCGAAAAACGAACTGAGCCGCATCTCTATAGCTCCGCTGGAGACAATCTCCTTCGTTTTAACATAAAAAGCTTTGTACTCGCTTGGCTGCCGACTTCCCATGATAAACTGATAGAAAGCCGCTTAATAACGATTTGTCGCGTTTTGTATCGGCTCAGTCCATGAAGTCCTGCGGCTTCGGAGGCTCCTCCTTCTGCCCCTTTCTCTTCCTTATCTCCCTCACTATCTTCTCCTGGAGTTCCTTCGGGAGTTTCTCGTATCCAGCGTATTCAAAGGACCAGATTGCCCTGCCTGCGGTAGCACCCCGAATTTCATTCGAGAAGCCTTTTATTACCTCAGAAACAGGCATCTTGGCAGATATCGTGACCGCCTCGCCCTGCTGCTGTACCTCTTGCACCTGTCCTCTCCTACTCTGGAGCAGCGAGATTACTGCAGACATGTACTCCTGCGGTATATTGACCGAGAACATCTGCTTCGGCTCGAGAAGAGAAACGCCAGCAAGCAGCATGCCCGCCCATATCGGCCTTCTCATGGCTGGCATTATCTGCGCCGGGCCTCTGTGCACAGGGTCTTCGTGTATTGTAGCATCTGTTATCAAAACCTTAACGCCATAACATTTTTCCTTAGCCAGCGGCCCTTCCTTTACCGCCTCTTCGAAACCGTCTATGAGCAGCTCCTCGACTTCGTTGAGATACTGAACTCCGTGAGTGATATCTATAAGCACGCTGCTGTTGGATACGTCCCATATTCCTCTTGCTTCCTCTCGCGGCATGCCTGCCTTCACCAAGTCCTCCAGATACTGCTTGCCCTTCGGCTGGCCTTCCCTTATTGTTCCGTCCTCTATCAGCTGGATCACTCCCTTCTCAAGTGGCAATACCGTGACCTCGAACTTGGAATGCCTGTTCGGCGTCTTGCCTTCGATGTCTTTGGTCTCCGTCTCTATGGTCTCCTTGTAGACCACTATCGGCTCGCTCGTGATGATTGGAATCTTGAATTCGTCCCTTATCTTCGTCTCGACTATCTCCAGGTGCAGCTCTCCGTTTCCGCTCACAAGATGCTCGCCGGTTTCCTGGTTTATGCTGACGACAATGCCCGGATCAGTCTTCGAAAGTTCGCGCAGCGCTTCGATCAGCTTGAGCGTATCTTTTGACTCCTTGACCTCAATGGATTTCGTGACGACAGGCTTCGCGTAGTGGGTTATCTGCTCGAAGGGAACTATCTTGTCCTCGCTCAGCGTGTCACCTATCTGCAGATCTTTTATGCCAACTATCGCGGATATGTTACCCGCGAGCACTTCTTCTATCTGCACCCTCTCTGGTCCCATGTACAGACCGACCTGCTGCACCTTCTCTGTGTTTGGTCTTCCGGAGACATAAACTTCTGTGCCCTTCTTCACCGTGCCGGAGAACACTCTTCCGATTGCCACCTCTCCTCCGTGTGGATCGTAGCTTATTCCGAAGATGACCATGTTCATCTTACCTTTCCTGTCCACGGCGAGCATCGCTTTGCCGTCCTCGCTGCTCAGGTCTCCATGCCAGAGGTGCGGTATTCTGTATGCCTGTGCCTCCTGAGGTGTGGGCAGATGCTCGATCATCATCGTAAGCGTTGCCTCATCGATTGGCGCGATCTCCTGCAGTTTAGCTATGTTCTTCGCCTCTGTCAGCTCGAAAATCTGCTTGAACGTGACCTTGTACTTTTCCATTATCCTTTTCGATATCGCCCATTTCTCAACCGCAGAACCTATGCAGACGCTCCCATCGTCCACGCTTACCCTCCATTTTCCGGCGAACTCTTCGGGAGCGAAATCGGCTATCAGCTTGTTGACGCTGTTTATGAGCTTCAGCAGCCTCTCGAACGTCTGCTCCGGAGTGAGCTTCAGCTCCGTCAGCAATCTGTCCACCTTGTTTATGAAGAGGACCGGTTTCGCTCTCTCCTTTAGCGCCTGCCTGACGACAGTCTCGGTCTGGGGCATTATTCCCTCCACAGGATCCACAACCACGACCACGCCGTCGACAGCCCTCATCGCCCTTGTTACGTGGAAGCCGAAGTCCACGTGGCCAGGCGTGTCGATGAGGTTGATTATGTAATCGTGATCCTTGTAGTTGAAAGAGAGCGAGATGTTTGCGGACTTTATCGTCATCTTCCTGTCCTTCTCTATCGCCTCGTAGTTGGTCCAGAGAGCCTCGCCGGCAACAGTCCTTGATATTATTCCGGCCTTCGCGAGCAGCGAGTCGGTGAGAGTGGTCTTGCCATGGTGCACGTGCGCGACTATGGCGACGTTCCTTATGTGCTTGACGTCGCTCATTATCTTTGCGACTTCTTCGGCGACGAACTCCTTCCTCACCATGGGACTACCTTGCGCTTCTCGCTATTCTCTCGAGTTCGACCTTCTTCTTTATTGCGTAGCTGTTTGAGTCCTTTGCGGATGCGAGTATGAGTTCATCGGCGAGGGCGTCTGCCAGGCTTTTCTTGTTCTTGAAGGCGCCTATCAGCGTGGCGAGCGCAACGTTGCGTAGCGCGACATCCAGCCGCCTGGCTGCGCTTATGCCCACTGCGACATTGTAGTTTATCCCTCCGTACCTTATCCTCGTCGTGTCCTCGATGGGTGCGGCATATTCGAGAGCGCTGACCAGCACCTGCATCGGGTTCTTGCCCGTCTTCTTATTTATTATCTCAAAAGCGGTTTCCACCGAGTGCATAACCTTTATCTTCTTTCCCTGAAGGGCGCCCTTGGTCCTTATCACTTTTCCTCCTATCTTCTGGCCGGTGCCTCCCCGCATCAGCTTGTTCATAAGCCTCTCGACTATGTTGACGTGCGCGGCAAGGTAGACCTTGTTCTTTCGCCTGCCAAATGTCGCGGGATACGCCTTCGGTACCAGGGTTATGTAGTTTACCAGGCTGGGATCGTTTACCGTGACTTCCTTGAAGCTATACTTTCCGAACAGCATGGGCTCCGAGAGTATGAGGTTCTCCTTCTTGGCCGCCTTTCTTGCCGATGCGCGTTTCTCTGG
>JASHTX010000095.1 GCA_030040335.1 Microcaldota archaeon | reverse complement strand
CGCAGAGACCAGAAAGGAGGCCGCATCCGGAAGAAGGCCGCAGGCTCCACCTCACGGTTCCACGACGCACGCGCAGACATCAAGTTCGGAATCCAGAACGACCTATTCCACCTCAACACCGAATTACTCTTATACTTCGAGCGGAACTTCGTTGAACACCGCGACCACCAGAACGCAAGGGAGAACGTCGAGGACTGTCCTGACAAGGGAGCAAGTGGAGCGGGCACAGCTCGAGAAGGGCGGGCTCACTAATGCCGATGACAAGGCCAGGCACACCGAGCTGCAGAAATCCGACGCGCTGATCTCCAAGTATGCAGATATGTACGATAAGGAGACGACGGCCGCAGGGAGGGCCAAGGTCCTCAAGGATTTCGGCAAGGATTACAAGAAGCTCTACAAGGAGCTCTACAAGAAGCCCAAGAAGAGCGTAAGCGACAGGCTGATTGCAGGCACCGGGGCCTTCGGCGTAATCGGCGCAGCGAGCGCAGACGTCGCAAGGGGCGCCGCCTCGGGAGTGAAGAAAGGTGCCACGGCTGTGAGAAACCGCAGCGTCCAGCTTCACAACCCGCTCAGCAAGAAGTACAGGGACAGGAGGAAGGCGTTTAAGGAGGCCTCAAAGCAAGCTAAGGCGGAAGGGAAACCGTTTGAACACCCCAGGATCACGGAGTCCAAACAGCTATTTAAAACTACAGACGCACTCCGGGAAAGGAAGATGAGGGCAGGGACGAAGAAACAGCTGGCCGCGAACGAGTACCTTGCATACCTCAAAGGGAAGGAGCCCGAGTCGACCAAGAGGCTAAAGAACCTCGAGAAGGTTAACGAGGAGCGTGCGAAGGCGCAGCTCAAGGAGAAGGCTGCAAAGCAGGGCGTGGAGAAATGCCCGATGTGCGGCAGGGAGATCGCAACCAAGGACTACTGGAAGCACATGGAGACCCACGGAGTCAAGGTTTAACGGCTCTCAAAGATCACAGCACACCGGCTACGCAAAAATTTGATAGATTATCGTCCGAGCCTAAACAACAAAAAATCAGTTGTGCTGAGAAGCGGCTTATTCCTCCTCGTCCATATCGTCGTCGTCCGAGAAGTCTTCGTCGTCCTCGTCTGACCCTTCATCGTCTACGTCGTCGTCCATGTCTGCCATGTAAACACACTGTTCTGTTATGTTTGCAAATGTATAAAAAGCTACCTGAATCTCTTCTGAACGGTCAATAGTGAAAACTATTTATTAGGGGTATACAAAAGCAGATAGAGGGCTCTTGGCTCAATGGTAGAGCGCCTGCTTTGCAAGTAGGAGGTTGCGGGTTCGATTCCCGCAGAGTCCACTGAGATTTAAGCATGAAGAAGATCGGCAGCGGAGTAGAGGCAAAGGTATTCCGCCTAAATAACAGGAGGGTCCTCAAGGTTCCGCTTACTCACAAGGAGCGTCTGAAGGTTCTAAAGCGATGGTATCCCCAAATGAGCCGGGTACGGCTCAATAAGATGGCAAAAAGCTCAGATAGCGAAATGGACTACTATCAAAGGAATCTGGTCAGGCATGTAGTAAAAAAGGCTCCATGGCTTTTGGGCAATCCAGTTTTCCTAAGGGGTCACAGGTACACGCAAGATAAGGTTACTGTTCTTGGTGAATACCTGCTAGATCACAGCCTCGCACAGAACAAGAGGGCAGTCCAGGCTTATGTAAGATGCATAACACAGCAGTGGGGATACGGCTTTTACCAGAAAGTCGCCAATTTCACAATCAACTACGGGATTGAAAAAAGCGGTAGGATCATACTGATAGATCTTGGTGAGCTAACCTTCTCTAAGGAAGATGTTGCTAGAATAATAAGAGAGAAGCGCTGGCTAAAGAGCTGGTCTTACAAAATAATGAAGGATGAGCGACTGAAAGCTTATTATGCAAAGATAATGCAGAAAAACCTCACACTGAGGGTGCTAAATAGGCTTTGGAAAACAAATAGGTAACTTATTTATAAAGGAAACCGCCATGAGTACAATGTTGTAAAATGAGCACAGCAAGGGCACAGAGACTGGCCATGGATGCATGCGATGAGGAAGGGCTGTGGCAACTGCAGGAGCTCTTCTTCGAAAGCTTACAGGGGCATATAAGGAAAATCCGCCGCACGCTTTCGGTTTCGGCTACAGAAGCGGCTAAGAGGGAAGCAGAGGCAAAGGCGGCCTCCGAAGTCTGCCAAACGCTCATCGGGATGTACGATCTCTCCGAGAGAAGAGCGGGCAGGGGGACGCTTTCTGATGAGGAAAAGACAAGCATAAGCAATTATGTTTCCGCCGTGCTGCTAAGAAGCGGCTAGCCTTATTGTTGCGATCGAAGTGTTTGAGTACACCATTATGAATATCCTTGTGTTGTTGTTTGTGTACAGAAGCGGACATGGGACTGTGAAATTCTTGTAGCTGTCGGCCGGGATGGTGCTGTTGGATAGCGATCCTGTCACAACGGCGGTGATATGCGGATTCCTGGTGTACTCCTCGAAGAAGACGACGGCCGGCGTATTGCCTGAGTTGTAGACCCTGACGTTCAGAGATACAAGCGCCTCGGCGCCATTGATAGTGTAATTCACTACAGCTGGTGTAACATTGGTTATGCTTATGGTGTCTGTTCGCACATATTGGTTGTGAGTGTAGACCATTGCTACAGCAAATACCACCAGAAGCGTCACGCACGCGCCCATAAGCGGCTTCCTGTAGAAGTCTATGTCTTTCACCTTCTTAGCACGGGTATCGTAGTAGGAGACTACGAGAAGGTACGGCAGGATTGGAAGCGCATATCCGACGGAGTTTATCCAAGATAAGAAGAAAAAGCTCAAAGGTGCAATCCCCATCAGCGGCCTAAGAGAATTCGGGTATAGGTAAAAAAGCACCATAAGGAAGACGAACGTGGCCGCAGAGACCAGGAGAGCGTAGGAGTACGGCACCGGATAAGGATGTATTAAGAGCTGCATCAGCGTGGGCCCTATTATCGTCTGGTATGCATCGACACCGTTAAACCCTTTAGACACCTCATTTGGGGAGTTCAGGACGAAGTACCCGTTTATAATTACGAAGATTATGATTGAAACAGCCAAGGCCTTAAATAGCGCCTTCGAGCCACCTTCCCTAAACAGGAGTATGTAGAAAAACGGCACCACAAACCAAGCCAACTGCGTAGTGCTTATCGCCAGGCCGACTAAAATGCCACAGAGTATCGTCCTTTCCCTGTAGAAGTATGCAAGGACCAGAAGGATCGAGATAGCCAGATATGCAATAACGCTTCCGACCACAAAATAGGCCATAAGCAGCCACACGCCTAGCGGTATCAGCGCCAGCGGATTCTTCTTTGCACGGAAGTAGACGAGCAGCGCGGATGCAAGGCAAAGAAAGATTATCACCCCATACAGGAAAGAAATTGAGCCGGTGCCGAAAATTAGGGCTAAAGGTACGATGAAGAGGAAACTGAATGCCGGATACTCGTACCTGTTTACGACAGTGCCATTCAACCAGTATGTCTTGGATGCATTGTAATACAGCGTGAGCGCCGGCGTCATGCTCGTCAAATATGGATTCTGGCCTTCCATTACGAGTTTTGCCGAATAGTAGTTGAACGCCAGGTCGTCCGCCACTGCGGAGCTGACCTTCGTCGAAATTATTATAAAGTATACCAGGATGGTCAGCAGCAGAACGCCGAAAATAGCTATCGCATAGTCTGCAGTTCTGCTTCTTTTACCCGTGACTTTGCCTATCAGGTATATCCCAGAGACCGAGATCAGAGCCGCTGCGAACACCAGGCAGGTTTTTACTGCCAGGTATGCATAGTGGAAGGAACTCGAACTTACGAAGACATAAGTGTAGGTCAGGAGCAGAATCGAGAGTGCGATAAGGCCATACATCACGAGTGAAAGTGCGCGGGTTTTCTTGGCTTCGTCAGTGTAGATCCTGCAGAAGATAAACAGGCCTGCGAACAGGGCGAAGAGGGCGAAAAGTGCCAGCGACGCAAGGAGCGAGAAGTACTGTTGTCCGTCGAATAGCACGTAGGAGAAGTACAGGTCAGCGATGGCTAACGAGAGGATTATCGGCGTTTTCTGCATATAGAACCTCGACAATTAAAACATATACATTTCTCAATAATCTTTAAATATAAACACTACAAAGAATAATTGATTAAAATGATTCCAAACATAGATCCTAAGCAGCTCAAGAACATGATGGCTAAGATGGGGATAAAGAGCAGCGAAGTCCCTGCAAGAAGGGTGGTGATAGAAGGGGACGACAAGGAGATAGTGATAGAGAACCCCCAGATACTTGCGATAGAGGCGCAGGGGACAGTCTCGTTCCAGATAAGCGGGAACATCATAGAGAAGGAGAAGAAGACAGTAGTGGAGATAACGGAAGATGACATAAAGACGGTGATGGAGCAGGCTGGGGTAAGTGACAGGCAGTCGGCCCTAAACGCCCTTCAGGAGACCAACGGTGACATAGCCGAAGCAATAATGAAGCTTAAGGGAGGGAGGAGCTAGTCCATCGTGTATATCTGCACGAACTGGACGCCCGAGACCTTTGCCACCTGCTTCTGGCTTGCAAGACCCTTCTTTATCACCTGCTTGACCGCCCTCTTCCCGACCACGTTCGCGGAGTAAAGGCTGCTCTCGTCTATCCTCTTCAGCACCTCCTCCTCCCTGATCAGCTCCCCTTTGTAGAAATCTGCATAATCCTTCAGGTTGATCTCCCTGGCCCCTTCCGTGAATACCTGGCCTATAAGCTCCTCGTCGCACATCGCCACCATCATGCCCTTGTCAGTGTGATGTATGCGTATGTAGATCATGGGCCTCTCCTATCGAACATCTCAATCAATATTTATAATAATGAGCTTGGGGAATAGATGTAAGTGCCAGGGTGGCAGAATCCGGTAACGCGCCGGTCTCGAGATTTGCATCTCGAGAGCTGATCAGTGATGCAAACAAGGCAACCGGTGCCCGCAAGGGCTTTAGGGTTCAAATCCCTACCCTGGCGTGCTTTAAGCCGATTAGGCGAAATGCAAACCGATGAAAACAGAAAGGCTAATAAAAGAGATTTTCGAAATTTATATCGGTTCATCTGATGGGGAAGAGGGGATCGGCTTTCAGCGTGGCGCTCGACATCATAGCGCTTGCATTTATCGCTTATCTAGCATACAGGCTGTACCAGATAGGCTTCTTCAACAGTTTCATAAGCAGTGTATCCCAGAGCGTCAGCCCAAGTAGCTTCAACTTCACCACAATACCTGCCAACGGAGAAGTGCAGGCAAGCACGTATGCGAACTATGTGCTTCAGCTGATAAACAAGGACCGGGCGCAGTACGGCCTGCAGAACGTCACGCTGTCCAACGAAACGTCTGCGCAGCAGCACGCGATCAGCATGCTTCAGAACAACTACTTCAGCCACTGGGACATCTACGGGCTCAAGCCGTACATGAGGTACACCCTCCTTGGCGGGAACGGCTCCGTGGCGGAGAACGTCGCCTACCAGACAAGCAGCGCATGCGTCGCATTCATCTGCAGCGGCAACATAAACGTCTCAAAGGCGCTGCAGAGCATGGAGTACAGCATGATGTACAACGATTCCGCCTGCTGCAACAACGGCCACAGGGACAACATACTCAACCCGTACCACAACGAGGTCAGCATAGGCGTAGCCTACAACAGCAGCAGCGTATACCTGGTGGAGGACTTCATAGA
>JASHTX010000094.1 GCA_030040335.1 Microcaldota archaeon | reverse complement strand
CGACAGACTCTGTGCCGCTGTTCGAGAGCATCACTCTTCCCTTGCCGCCGAAGAGATTCACAAGTTTCTGCTCGAGTTTTCCTCGCTCCTCATTGTAGAAGGTCTCGTAACACGTCATTATTTTGCTGGTCTGGGTGTTTATCGCCTTCAGAAGAGCAGGATGCGCGTGACCCAGTATCGCTATGCCCACTCCTGTCGTGCAGTCTATGTACTTCCTGCCCTCAGTATCCCAGACAAACTCCTTCTCTCCCCTTTCCAGGGCTATTCCCCTTTTCGGATAGAGGTTCATCTCGTACTTTTCCTCAAGCCAGAATATTTGCTGCGTATTCATAGACTCAACTCACATTGTGAAATGCGTACCTGCACCTGATATTGCGGCGCTGATTGGGTTTTCCACAAGTCCTGAAGATATTATTACCTCTTTTACGCTGCCACTCAGGGCCTCGCTCGCCGCAACGAGCTTGCGCTTCATACCTCCGCTTGCCTTCTCCTGCATTGCTTCTATCTGGTTCTGCTTTACAGAAGGCACCAGTCCGTTCGGAAAGTTTGAGTAAAAACCGCCTACGTCAGTGAGTATGAGAAGTTTGCTTGCCTTGAGCTCTGCAGCAATCGCGGCTGCGGCTCTGTCACCATCGACGTTGAGCGGCTCGAACTCGTCTCCCACTCCTATCGGCGCAATCACAGGCGTGATTCCTTCGTCAAGCAGCTTCTTCAGTATCTTTGCCTCTATCCTGGTTATCTTCCCGGAATAGTCGTCTCTTATCACTGTCTCCTTGCCATTCTCGTAGTTTATCAGCACCTTCCTCTTTGCAAGTATTATCCCGTTTGTACCGCTGATTCCCAGTGCGTCCACGCCGTTCTTACGCAACTTCTGGACTATGCTGTTGTTGACGCTACTCGAGGCCATGACCATATTGTTTATCGTTTCCAGATCGGTATACCTTGACTTGAACCCCGACTTTGAGTATATGTAACGTGTCTCTCTTCCAAGCGCCTTCTCCAATTTTGTCGCCTGCGGTCCTTCTCCATGAACTACCACGACCTGTTCCTTCACGTTTGGAATCTCGTTTGCGATGACATCCGCCTTTTCGCTTATGCTTCCTCCAATCTTTATGACCAGAATGCAAACACCTAAATCGGATGATAGCCAGGATACCATAGCCCGGTCTTCTCGTCAAACCCGTTCATCAGGTTGAAGCACTGTATCGCCTGGCCTCCGCTGCCTTTCACGAGGTTGTCTATGGCCGACATGAGTATTATCCTGCCTTTCTCCTGATCTATCTCAAAACCTATGTCTGCAAAGTTCGTGCCTATTACTGGCTTCGGTTCCGGATACCTGTAGAGCGTGCCCTGGTCCTTCACCAAGCGCACGAAAGGTGAATCTGCGAAGAACGAGCGGTAAGCCTTCCAGACCTTTATATCTGTGATGTCGCTCGAGATTCCCGCGTAGACCGCTGTTGATATGCCCCTTATCAGCTCGACACCGTGAGGTGTCAGCCCCACAGATACCTTCGAACCGTTTATCGCAGAAAGCTCCTGCTCTATCTCTGCGGTGTGTCTGTGCCCTTTTGGCTTGTACGAACGAACGGTTCCCATCCTCTCAGGGTGATGTGTTGAAATATCGAATGCTGCGCCTCCCGCAGATGAGCCTATTTTCGCGTCCGCTATTATCCCGCTAACCGAAATAAGCTTGCTCTTTATCATTGGAGCTGTTGCAAGTATCACGGATGTTGCAAGGCATCCGGCGCATGCGACGAGCTTCGCTTTCTTTATCTCTTCCCTGTGCAGCTCTGGTATACCGTATACTGCCTTGCCGAGCAGCTCCGGAGCCTGATGCTCCGAGTAGTACTTCGCATACTCGTTCTTGTCCTTGAGCCTGAAGTCAGCTGACAGGTCTATTATTTTTGCACCCGTTTCCATGAACTTCTTCACATACGGTACAGCTTTCTCATGCGGCGTGCACAGGAATACTGTATCTACGTCGGTCTTCAGCTCCTTAACTGGCGAGAAGGCAAGCTGCGTGAAGCCCCTCAGGTTCGGATTCAGCTTGTATACTGCCTGGCCTGCAAACCTGTCAGAGGTGACCTGCACGACCTCCATCTCGGGGTGCATGAGCGCCCATCTGATCAGCTCTCCGCCGGTATAGCCTGAAGCCCCTACGATCGAAATCTTCTTTGTCATAAAAGTCACTTTCTGGTGCTCTTTATCACATAATCAATTATCTTTCCGGGCACGTCTATCCCCGATGCCTCAACAGAGTTCCTGAAATCTATGTTGTGGTTTATCTCGTGCACCACGAATCCGTTTTTGGTCTCCATCAGGTCTACGCCGTATACGCCTTCTCCGACTACGTCTGTAGCCTTGAGGCAGAGTTCGCTCAGTTCTGGAGTGACCTTGCATGGCTTGGCCAGGCCCCCTCTGCTCGTGTTAGTCACCCAGCCGCTCTTTGGAGTGGCAATCCTGTATATCGCGTATATGACCTCATCCCCGACAACCACGGCCCTTATGTCCCTGCCCGGCTTGTCTATGTGTTCCTGTATGTAGTATACCTTTTGGAGCGGGCTGCCCATCTCCTCCTTTGCCTCTATCTCGGCTTCGAGGGCATCCCTGTCGTTTATCTTGTGCACCATCCTGGCCCATGAACCCATTACGGGTTTCATCACAACCGGAAATCCCATCTTCTCGACGCACGCCTTAGCAGATTCAGGCGTAAATGCCACAAAAGTCTTCGGGGTGGGGACTCCAGATTTTGCGAGTTCAATTGAGCATAGCATCTTGTCTCCGCAGATCCTCATCGCGTTGTAGTTGTTTATCGCCCTGGCGCCCATCCTTTCATGGTTGTATGCGAGGTACAGACCCCTGTAATAAGATGCCGAGCGCTCCAGCACAACATCGACGTCGAGTTTTTTGGGATTGACAAGGTCGAGCATCACTTCAGAGTCCATGATCTTTTCTACTTCCACTCCCCGCTTCTCTGCTGCCTCTATCAGCCACTTGTTCTCGACGCTTACTATAGTGTAGCAGATGCCTAGTTTAAGCAATTTTAAGACCTTACACTAGAGGGCTATTCTCCCCAGTCCTCTTCTACCTTGGGCGCAACAGCCAATGAGGCAGGATTCAAGCCCATTATCTCGAGTCTCGCACCACAATCAGGGCAGGTGAGGATCTCACCCACCATGCTGTTTGCCTTCAAGCTAATCTTTCCCGCGCATTCGGGACATTCCTGAGTGATTTCCGCCATTTTTACGACCTATGAAAGTGCGACACGTTGCTGCATCAAGCTGCAGATTGTTCGCTCTACCACTCTAGACATTTGTATCATTTTATTTATAAAACATGCGACTCATATAGTACAGATCTGACATAAAATGTATCAAATGGGACAGGTGCGGGCTGCCGCTCGTGCAAGCAATTTGGATCCCACCCACCACACGCTTCTCACTCTGTCCTACAGTCACGCTGCACCCTGAAGATGCTACGCAACCCATGCGGATATATTAAGTTTCGGAACTATATTAACCTAGTGTTACTATAATAACAAAATAACTATGATGTGTTATGTCTAGAGGGGAAAAATGGTAACAGTCGCACATATCGTTGAGAATATCGTAGAACGCAGGCCGTTCCTGGAGGAGGCAATAGCCAGGGGCATAATCAATTACGCGGCGCTTGCTGACGCGCTCAAACCAGAGGTGGAGAAGGAACTTAAGAAGAGCGTCAAGCAGTCTGCGATAATGATGGCGCTGAGGCGTCTTTCTGAAAAGCTCAAGGAGGGTTTTGTGGG
>JASHTX010000093.1 GCA_030040335.1 Microcaldota archaeon | reverse complement strand
AGGGTAATAACTATGTTTGGATGGAGGAGCAGGAGATCGTACTTTCGTTGGCCAAGCAGAAAAAGGAGCTGAAGTTTGTTTTCAACAAGACTCTGCCGGAGAGCAGCTTCATCGCAGCTTCTATGGAGAAAGTAGCCAACAAGCTCTCATCGATGGGCTACAGCGATTTCCGCGACAGACGGCTTGTCGGACCCGCCACGCATCTGCTCAACAGGCAGGCGAAACTCCTAAGACCAGCACTCGTTCTCATCTGTGCGGCGGCCCTTGGGGAGGAGACGGACAGGTACGTAGACCTCGCTGTAGCGGTAGAACTTTTGCACACAGCTTCGCTAGTGCATGATGACATAATAGACAGGGACGTAACCAGGAGGGGGGTTGCAACTGTGCATGCGAAGTACGGGGAGGAAGCAGCGATACTTGCGGGAGATGCATTGATAGGCAAAGCGGTCTATCTGGCTTCACAGTATGGCACAGAGGTCATGCAGAAGATGTCGAAGATTTCAATAGACATGTGCGCTGGAGAACTCCTGGACTTTGAATATCAGAAAAAACGCAAAGTGCCAGACATAAAGGCGTACCTGAAGATAGCAAAGTTGAAAAGCGCTCAAGAGATCGCGGGCAGTTGCGCACTCGCGGCGATCTCGACCAAGAATAGTGCTGCCAAGAGCATGCACCAGGCAGGCGAAAGCCTCGGAATCGCATTCCAGATAAGAGATGACATCATAGAGACACTTGACAAGAACGACAGGCTGAAAAACGGCGGAAGAGAGGAACTTGACAAATTCGAAATCAATGTTGTGAAGGTTTTTGAAGAGAAGCTGGGCAAGAGCAGGCAGGAAGCACTAACAGGCGCTGTAGACCTCAACAACCACTTCCTCGACCTTGCACTGGAGCAGGCAAAGAGTCTGGCCATAAAGGGCGAACTGCTCAGATACATAGACTTTGTCAGGATAAGGAGCGAGTGACTATTTTTCAGCAGTGACAATAAAGCCTATCCCGGAACTCAGCGGCCGCGTTATCACTTTCCTGAATCCCTGGTTCCTCATCTTTTTCAGCAATCCTTTCTTGTCGAACCTGTTTATGCTGTCCACAAGCCAGTTGTAGGCCTCGCGGTCAGAGAACAGGGCGACGAACCTCATGAAGTAGGAGTATTGCCTGAAGAAACGCTTCTGGTGCGGCGTCTCGGGCGTCGCCATGTCCAGCAGTATCACTTTCCCTCCTTTTTTGAGCACCCTTCGAACTTCTCTAATGAAACCGTCAAGGTCATCAAGGCTGCGGAGCAGAAATCCGGCGGTGACAACATCGAAAGATGCGGCTGGCTGCTTCATGTGCATGACATCGTCAACCTCTATCCTTATGTTCTTCAGTTCCTGCTTGCCGACCTTTTCATTTGCAAACTTCAGCATCGCAGGTGTAAAATCTGTCGCCACTATCTCGACATCTTTTCCCTTGTCCTTTGCAAGGTGGTCTATTGCAAGGGCGAGGTCTCCGGTGCCAGTCGCCACGTCAAGAACCCTGTATCTTTTCTTGTCGAGCATAGCCTCGCCGGCCGCGGCTGCACGCCACTTCCTATCCACACCCATGCTGAGGAAGTGGTTCATGAAGTCGTATTTGCTGGCAATCCTGGAAAAACGCCTGCGCACCTCTTCGCTCATGCTTACACTTCATACTGGAAAGAAGATAACTATTGCCTCAATCCACAGGATATGTGTTATCGCCGATGCCGCTATCCCGAATTTGTAGGCAATAATGCTTGTAACAACACCTACAACCAAAGCCGCAACCACAAGTATCGGATTAAGCGTTGAGATGTGCACAAAGCCATAGTAGGCGGTAGATGCAATCCAGGGAATCTTCTTGAACCTGCCAGACTTGGACTCCACGTAACCCTGAAGGCCACCTCTCCAGTAGATTTCTTCGAATAACCCGATCAGCGCGAGAAGAACGACGGTGACCGCATTCTTGCCCTGGGTTCCGTATATTGACGCGTATACGGAACTGACGAAACCGCTGAGGCCGAGCGCATTGGTGACTACGTTGCCGAAAACGAAAAGCAGATACAGGACCAAGGCACCCAAGAGCCCAGCAATCACAGCGTAGTACCAGTTCTTGGTCCTTACCCAGCTCACCTTGTATTTGTAAAGCGTGAAGAGTGCCAGTATCGCGGTTGAGACTGTAAGCGCGTATATGAAGACGCTCTGAAGCAGGATGAACGAGACGGGCCAGAGGATGAGCGGAAGGAAGAAATAAACAACATCTGTTGTGCTTACCTGCATGATGACACCTAGTACTTGAGCACGATCTTGCCGAACGGCTGTTCGCCCTTATCGAACAGCTCGTGCGCCTTCGCAGCCTCATTTATGCTCAGCGTTTCGGCTATGATCGGCTTGATGCGGCGCTCAGAAATGAAGCCCAGGGCTTCCTCCAACTCTGCCTTGTTTGCGTTGTGTGTGCCCATTACCCTTATCCCCTTCCTGTAGAATGGCATTATGTTTATGTTGGACTGCATTCCGGCTATAGTGCCATAGAGCACTATCCTTCCTCCTTCGCCTGCCAGGCCTATTGAGTCATTCAGTGTGCCACCGAATGCCTCCAGGATTATCTCAACTCCTTTCCCTTTCGTTATGCTGGAGACCTCTTTTGAGACCTCTCCGATGCCTCTGTTATAATCAAGCACGTGGTCCGCTCCTATCTTCATGAGATTCTCATTTTTCCTTTCGCCCCTTGTCACGGCAATAACCTTGAGCCCGAGAGCCTTAGAGATTTGGATTGCCAGCCTTCCCACGGCTCCAGACGCGCCGAAAATCAGCACCCTTTCTCCCTTCTTTGCCTTTGCAAGAATGTGAAGCGACCTCCAGGCGACCGAAAGGCTCATAGGCATGCACGCCAGTTCTTCGGGTGAAAAAGTGCTTGGTGGCCTGATCACCACATCGGCTGGCACTCTCACCAACTCGCCGTAAGATCCGTGGATCTGCATTCCGATTGTCTGCCAGTTGCTGCAGGAAACAGCTTCGCCTTTCTTGCAGAACC